>JAISSE010000190.1 GCA_031273285.1 Prevotellaceae bacterium | reverse complement strand
GTTACCGGCGCCCGGGTACATAATTTGAAAAATATAAATGTCAGGATACCACGGAACAAACTTACGGTAATAACGGGATTGAGCGGAAGCGGAAAGTCGTCGCTGGCTTTTGATACTATCTACGCCGAAGGACAAAGGCGATACATGGAAACAATGTCGTCGTATGCCCGACAGTTTATGGGCATTCCCGAACGTCCCGATGTGGAGCATATAACGGGTCTTAGTCCGGTTATATCCATAGAACAGAAAACGACGAACAAAAATCCGCGTTCCACAGTAGGGACAATCACCGAAATATACGATTTTTTGCGGTTGCTGTATGCCCGCGCGGGGATTGCGTACTCCTACGTTACGGGCGAGCAGATGGTGACATACACCGACAGCCGGATTGTGGAACTGATTATCGAAAAATTCGACGACAAAAAAACGGCAATACTTGCGCCTGTGGTCAGGGGAAGGAAAGGGCACTACAAGGAACTTTTCGAACAGCTGGCGAAAAAAGGCTTTACGATGGCAAGGATTGACGGCGAAATGACGGAACTGCAGGTCGGAATGCGGCTCGACAGATACAAAAATCACTTTGTCGAAGTGGTTGTCGACAGGTTAATCCCGTCGGAAAAAGACGAAAACAGACTGAAGGACTCCATCGCCGTAGCCATGAAACACGGTAAAGGCATAATCATGATTCTGGACATGGACAGCGACGAAACACGCTACTACAGCAGGACGCTGATGTGCCCGGGCAGCGGAATTTCCTATGCCGAACCCGCTCCGCACAATTTCTCGTTCAATTCTCCGCAGGGAGCCTGTCCGCATTGCAGCGGGCTGGGTGTCGTCCCCGAAGCGGATCTTGCCAAAATCATCCCCAACCCCGAAATAAGCATAAAGAGAGGAGGTATTGTTCCGCTCGGCATGTATCGGGAGAATATCATTTTCGCAAAACTGTCGGCTATTGCCCGAAAGTATGGTTTTCGGCTTGACGACAGGATTGCGGATATTCCCGAAGACGCGATGAATGTCATACTTTACGGAACCGACGAACCGTTGAAAATCGAAAGTTCCGCGGGCGTTTTCTCGTCCTACCTGCTTAATTTCGAAGGATTGCTGAACATTCTGTACGATACCTCGTCGGCTGAAAAAGAAGAATCGGACACGGTAAAAACGGAGCGTTACATCAAATATGTAAAATGCCCGGAATGTAACGGTACAAGGCTGAAAAAGGAAAGTCTGCATTTTCGGATAGCCGACCGGAACATAGCCGAAATATCCGCAATGAGCATAGACGAACTGTCCGCTTTTCTTGCAACCATCGACGACAAGCTGACCAAAAAACAAAAAATCGTCGGCACGGAAATTTTGAAGGAGATAAGCAGCCGGCTGGATTTCCTGAAAGATGTCGGATTGAATTATCTTTCGCTCGACAGACGCACGCAGTCCCTGTCGGGCGGCGAAAGCCAGAGAATACGGCTGGCAACGCAGATAGGCTCCAAATTAGTGAACGTGCTGTATATACTCGACGAGCCGAGCATAGGACTGCATCAGCGGGACAATGTCAAGCTGATACAGTCGCTGAAACAGCTTCGCGACGCCGAAAATTCGGTGATTGTGATTGAACACGACGAAGAAATGATACGCGCTGCCGACCATCTTGTCGATATCGGACCTTTTGCCGGAGAACACGGAGGCGAAATCATCGAAGAAGGGCATCCGTCGGATGTTCTCAAGGGCAATTCGCTGACGGCTCAATATCTCGACGGGCGGAAACGAATCGAAATACCGGCAAAACGGAGAAAAGGCTCCGGCAAAGCCATTGTGCTGAAAGGAGCGCGGGGGAACAATCTCAAAAACGTAACCGTCGAATTTCCGCTGGGGAAATTCATCTGCATAACGGGAGTGTCGGGAAGCGGAAAATCATCGCTGATCAACGAAACCCTGCATCCGATACTTAGCAAACACCTGTATCGCAGTTTCAAGGATCCGCTGCCCTACGAATCAATATCGGGAATCGAATTTATCGACAAGGTTGTGGAAGTCGATCAGGCTCCCATCGGACGCACGCCGCGCTCGAATCCCGCCACCTATACCAATGTTTTCGGTTTTATCAGGAAACTGTTTGAAGCGACGCCCGAATCCAAAATCAGAGGATATAAATCCGGACGCTTTTCATTCAATGTAAAAGGCGGCAGATGCGAGGAATGCAAAGGCGCCGGCGTTCAGGTTATCGAAATGAATTTTCTTCCCGACGTGCATGTAACGTGCAAAAACTGCAACGGGAAACGCTACAACCGCGAAACTCTGGAGGTAAAATACAAAGGCAAAAACATCAAGGAAGTCCTTGACATGACGATTGAAGAGGCTTGTGCATTTTTCGAAAATATCCCGTCGATATACGGTCATATGAAAACCCTGCACGATGTGGGTCTGGGTTATATCAAACTCGGACAGCCGAGCACAACTCTTTCGGGCGGCGAAAGTCAGAGGGTCAAACTTGCGACGGAACTTGCGAAACGCGATACGGGCAAAACGCTGTATATCCTCGACGAACCGACTACGGGTCTGCATTTCGAAGATGTCAGAGTTTTGCTGGATGTTCTGAATAAACTTGTGGACAGGGGAAATACGATATTGGTGATAGAACACAATATGGATGTGATTAAAACGGCGGATTATATCATCGACCTCGGAAAGGAAGGCGGCACGGAAGGCGGCGAAGTGCTGTGCACCGGAACGCCGGAGGAAATAGTCCGGAAAAATACGGGTTATACGGCGGAATATCTGAAAAAAATTCTGAACAAATCTCCGCTTTAACGAATGACGACAAGGGTGGAACGAGCCGATAAAAACAACATATCCCTCAAAAACCTCCGCATAGGGTACGGAAACGCCGGCAAAGACCGGAAATTTCCGGTAATATCGTCCGTCGTCAGCCGTTCCGAGCTGATTGTGCTGCTCGGCAGAAACGGCGTCGGCAAAAGTACCCTGCTGCGAACTCTGGCAGGATTACAGTCGCCCGTGTCCGGCGAACTGAACCTGATGGGCAGGGATATAACGCAATATTCCACGAAGGAAAAGGCTGCCCTGATCAGTTTTGTATCTACCGAAAAACCGGCGGTCGCCAACATGAGCGTGTTCAATCTCGTATCGCTGGGCAGATATTCGTACACAAACAGGTTCGGTTCGCTGAGCGCCGGCGACGAAGCAATTGTATGCGACGCAATGAAAACGACGGGCATTTCGCATCTGGCAAACAGCAATATCAACGAAATAAGCGACGGCGAATTGCAGAGAGTGATGATTGCCCGCACTCTTGCGCAGAATACGCCCGTCATCGTTCTTGACGAACCTACCGCCTTTCTCGACCTGCCCAATAAATTCGAGATAATGCTGTTACTCCGAAATCTGGCTTGGCGGCAAAAGAAAACCATCGTACTCTCCACCCACGATTTCGACATCGCCCTGCGTCTTGCCGACATATTGTGGATAATGACGCCGGAAGGCATCAAACAGGGTGCGCCCGAAGATTTTGCACTCGGACGCGGCTTCGAAGATATTTTTGCCGAATCCGAAATAAGTTTCGACTACGGCACGGGAATCATTGATGCGGGAATAAACCCGTCGAGGGAAATATCTCTCGTATGCGAAAATCCCGACACGCGATTCTGGCTGACCAAAGCTTTGACCCGCATGGAATTTAAGGTGTCGGAAAACGCCGAAACGATAGTCGAAGTCGGAAACGGGAAATTTGTATGCAAAACAG
>JAISSE010000095.1 GCA_031273285.1 Prevotellaceae bacterium | reverse complement strand
TAGGAAAAGCAAATTAATATTTAATATTAACAATGTTTAACTAAAAATAATTTAAAAGATGGCAGTAAATATTAAACCATTAGCAGATCGAGTAGTAATTGAGCCGAGAGAGGCAGAGGAAAAAACAGTAAGCGGGCTTTATATACCCAATACCGCGAAAGAGAAACCGCAGCGAGGGGTAGTTGTAGCAGCGGGACCCGGGAAAAAGGATGAGCCTATGGAAGTTAAGGCAGGCGACGAAGTTTTGTACGGCAAATATTCCGGAACCGAGATTACCATTGACGGTAAGGATTATCTGGTTATGCGAGTGTCGGACATTTTGGCTGTAGTGTAAAAAACGGAATAAAAAAGAAATGTTTAAGTGTAAATTAATTAAAAAATATTTTTAAAATTATGGCAAAAGAAATAAAATTTAATATAGAGGCTCGTAGCCTGATGAAATCCGGCGTTGATGCGCTGGCGAATGCCGTGAAAGTTACGTTGGGACCCAAGGGTCGTAACGTGGTCATTGAGAAAAAATTCGGCGCTCCGCAAATTACAAAGGACGGCGTAACGGTTGCAAAAGAGGTTGAACTCCCCGAACCTTATGAAAATCTGGGCGCCCAGATGGTTCGTGAAGTAGCTTCGAAAACCGCAGATTTGGCAGGCGACGGGACAACTACCGCCACCGTTCTGGCACAGGCAATCATTAATGTAGGTTTAAAGAACGTTACGGCAGGCGCAAGCCCCATGAGCCTGAAACGCGGTATCGACAAGGCGGTTATCGCTGTTGTCAAAAGCCTGAAGGAACAAAGCAAGGAAGTAGGCAACAATATCGAAAAAATCGAACAGGTTGCGACCATATCGTCAAACAACGACCCTGCGATAGGAAAACTTATTGCCGAAGCAATGAGTAAGGTAAACAAGGAAGGCGTTATCACCGTCGAAGAAGCCAAAGGCACCGACACCGTTGTGGAAGTCGTTGAGGGTATGCAGTTTGACAGAGGTTATCTTTCGGCATATTTCATGACGGATACCGAAAAAATGGAAGCGGTACTGGAGAATCCGGTGATTCTTATCACCGACAAGAAGATTTCGACAATGAAAGATCTTCTTCCCATACTCGAACCGATTGCACAACAGGGTCGTGCATTGTTAATCATCGCGGAAGATGTTGACGGCGAAGCGCTGGCTACTTTGGTTGTCAACCGTTTGCGCGGCGCGTTGAAGATTGCGGCAGTTAAAGCTCCGGGGTTCGGAGACCGTCGCAAGGAAATGCTGGAGGATATCGCAATTCTGACAGGCGGAACGGTTATTTCCGAAGAAAAAGGTTTGACTTTGGAAACTACCGACTTGTCGATGCTGGGTACAGCCGAAAAAATAACCATCAACAAGGAGAATACTACGATTATCAACGGCTACGGCGCAAAAGAGGCGATAGACGCGCGTATCTCTCAGATTCGCAAACAGATGGAAATCACGACGTCCGATTACGATCGCGAAAAACTGCAGGAACGTCTGGCGAAACTTGCCGGCGGTGTTGCCGTACTGTATGTCGGCGCGGCTTCCGAAGTAGAAATGAAGGAAAAGAAAGACCGTGTGGATGACGCTCTTAGCGCAACACGCGCCGCGGTGGAAGAAGGTATCGTTGCCGGAGGCGGAGTTGCATATATCCGTGCAATTGACGTTCTGGACGAGCTTAAAGGCGAGAACGAAGACGAAAATACGGGTATCCAGATTGTGAAACGCGCAATCGAGGAGCCGCTCCGTCAAATAGCCGAAAATTCGGGCGTTGAAGGTTCAATCGTTGTGCAGAAAGTGAAGGAAAGCGCAGGCGATATCGGATACAATGCTTATCTCGACAAATACGAAGATTTGTTCAAGGCAGGCGTTATCGACCCGACGAAAGTTACGCGCATAGCTCTGGAAAATGCCGCTTCGGTTGCCGGAATGTTCCTGACAACGGAATGTGTTCTGGTGGACATCAAAGAAGAAAATCACGCTCCTGCAAATCCCGGTATGGGCGGTATGGGTGGAATGATGTAAGTATTTCATAACATAATTAATTTAAAAATGAAGAGAGGCTGCCCGAAAGGATCGGCCTCTCTTTTTTCTTGGGCAAAATCATTGTATTTCTTTCGTTTTTTCGATTGTCAGGCTCTCCGTTTTGGTTTTTTTGCGTCTGTTTTCAATATGTATGCCTATAAATATTAATCTGTTGCAATAAAAAATCAACGGATAATCATTATTTTTATATCTTTGCGGATAATTACGAAACAGGTTCGACAGGTGATCTGTTGGCGGTTTCATTTAAGATAATAAAAATATAAACAAAATGAAATTTGGTGTTGTAATATTTCCCGGTTCAAATTGTGACCACGACATGATTTATGCGTTCCGGAACATACTGGAACAGGACGTTATACCTCTCTGGCACAAAGACCGTTCGCTGCAGAATGTGGACGGAGTGCTTTTACCCGGAGGGTTTTCTTTTGGCGACTATCTGCGGTCGGGAGCTTTGGCGAGATTTTCGCCTATAATGTCGGAAGTGATTGATTTCGCCGATGATGGCGGTTTTGTTTTCGGAGTTTGTAACGGGTTCCAGATTCTATGCGAATCGGGTTTGCTTCCCGGAACTTTGTTACACAACAATAACCAAAAATTTATCTGCAAAAACACGTACATCATCCCCGATGCGAAAAACACGCATTTGACTCATCATCTGGATTCCAGACCATTAAAGATTCCTATTGCGCATGGAGAAGGACGATATTATGCTCCGGGGGATGTTCTGGCGGAAATGCGAAGAAACGGGCAGATTCTGTTCCGGTATTCCGACGAAAACGGCGTCGTTTCGCGGGAAACAAATCCCAACGGCTCGGTCGAAAATATTGCAGGCGTGTGCAACCGGCGGAAAAACGTATACGGGATGATGCCTCATCCCGAACGGGTTGTAGATGAGGATTTGGGAAATACCGACGGAGTGCTGATACTTGATTCCATCATCAAAATGCTGAAATAGTTCCGTAATTTCATTCCATCAACATGCAGTTCAAGGATGTAGTCGGGCAAAAAGCGCTTAAAGAAAAACTCGTCTCGACGGTTACGGACGGACGTGTCAGCCATGCTCAACTGTTCGAAGGAACAATGGGTTACGGCGGTTTACCCATGGCTCTGGCTTATGCTCAATTTATTTCGTGCAAAAATAAAGGCGAAGATTCCTGCGGGGTATGTTCTTCATGTGTTAAATACAACAAACTGATTCATCCTGATTTGCATTTTGTCTTTCCGGTAAACACGACTAAAAAAATCAAAGACAAGGCTGTCAGCGACAATTTTTTACCGGAGTGGCGACAGATTGTGCTCGAAAAAAAATATTTCACCGAACAGGACTGGTACGAATTTATAGCCATCGAAAAACAGGGAAATATCAGCGCTCATGAAGCCGATAAAATATTGACGAAACTGAGTTTCAAACCCTTCGAGTCGGACAATAAGATAATGATTATCTGGCTTCCGGAAAGATTAAACCCCACATCGGCAAACAGATTGCTGAAGCTGATAGAGGAACCGCCAGAAAATACTGTTTTCCTGCTTGTTACCGAAAATTCCGGCGGGATTCTGTCGACAATATATTCGCGCACGCAGCGCATAAAACTGCACCCCGTCAAAGAGGAAGATATTGTCGCCACGCTGAAAGAAGCCGGTTTTAACGAAAAGGAGGTATTCACCGCATCCCGCCTGTCCGAAGGCGATTACATCAAGGCAATACAAACCCTGCAAGTATCCGAATCGACAAAAGCGAATTTCGACAATTTTGTGAAACTGATGCGGTTATCATATCAAAATGATATTCTTGGGCTTTTGGACTGGGCGGAATCCATGGCTTCGTCAGGCAGGGAAAAACAGAAGTCGTTCCTTGTCTTTGCCGAACGTTTGACGCGGGAGAATTTTATCCTCAATAAAAAGATTGAAAACATTGTTTATCTGGGCTTTGAAGAACTCGAATGGGCGCGAAAATTTTCCGCATTTATCAACGAAACCAACGTATTTGATTTATACAAACAGTTGAATATCTGTATTCCCCATATATCCCAAAACGGAAATGCAAAAATAATATTTGCCGATCTGGT
>JAISSE010000261.1 GCA_031273285.1 Prevotellaceae bacterium | reverse complement strand
ATTATATTCTGCACGACAAAATCATGGAATCAATGACTTATTCGGTTCATAAGGTCGATTATTCCGATCATTATCCGATTTCGTCCGTTATAAACATTTCAAAAATCGGCAAAAAATAGACTTTTTCATGAAAATTTCGGACTTAAAACGGCATAAATATTATAATTTGAGGCTTGCAGGACAAAAAAATGATATTTTTTTGCATTTTTAACAGAGTGGAATACATTGCATTAGATGTTAGCGGCAAGCGCTTTAACATTATTTAACATTATTTAACTTGGAAATTAAAAAACAGGCTGTACCTTTGCACTCGAAAGTTGGTTTTTTCATAGGTTAAGTTTTTAGGTTAAGAAGAAGGTAGGCTCCCCGCCTATCTTTTTTTCTTTTATACCAGTATCACCGTATTAAGCTCATTTACAGCTTAAAACGACACGCTCCCGTTATCCCTACCTGTCGCGTTTGGCGTCGACGGAACTTGCGGGATACAGTCCGGGCAGGGCGTCGGAAATATTTTATCTCCAATCGAACTCCATTTTCTCCGTATAACCCGACAAAATTCGTTACGCGGATATATCCGAGAGTTTATATTCAATACTTGTATAAAGCATTCTTTTCCATATCTTTGTAAAAATATTTTCCAGGATGAAGTACGGCAAAACAAGAAAAAACCCGTCCCAGCTGCAGAATTTGACCGGCTTTAGCGTGGAAGAGTTCGACTCTTTTTTACCCGCATTCAGGTATGAGTGGGATAAATACTGTTCGCATTACACCCTGCAGGGCAAAGTCAGGGAACGCATCTCCTGCGGGTGTGGAAACGGACTGTTACCGATGATCGGCGATAAGTTACCGTTCTTATTATCCTGTCTTAAAAACAGTCCCCTGCAGGAATGTAACCGTCAAAATGCCGACAGAAAAACCAAAAGGGAAAGACCTGTCCGAAAAACAGAAACGGGAAAGTCGTATTCTCAGGGAGTGTTTCAGATGTCATAAATACGGTTTCGCTGCGGTTTGCACAACTTTCGTATCTCTTTTAAAGAAAGCCTTATAAACTCTTATTGCACATAATATCTCATATTATCAAACAAAAAATCTGCGAAAATCCTTAAAATCCGCGTCATCTGCGTGCCACTCTCAACTCTCAACTACTCCTGTATATATCCGAAATGTTTTAATCGCAGCTGATTGTTTCGCCAGTCGGGGTCGACTTTGACGTGCAGACCGAGATAGACCCTGTTCTGGAGGAAAGCCTCCAGACTTTTACGGGCTTCGGTGCCTGTTTTTTTCAGGAGTCTGCCCTGTTTGCCGATAATTATACCCTTTTGCGACTCGCGGGTTACGTATATCACCGCTTCGATGTGCGTGATGTTGGCGCCTTCCTTAAATTCTTCGATGACGACCTCCGTCGAATAGGGGATTTCCTGCTGATAGTTAAGAAAAATCTTTTCGCGGATGATTTCCGACGCAAAAAACCGCAGGGTTCTGTCGGTTAAAGTATCGTTGTCGTAATATTTCGGACCATAGGGCAACAGCCCGACAATTTCTTTTTTCAGATTGTCAAGATTGAATTTCAGCAGGGCGGAGACAGGAAAAATGATTGCCGCAGGCAGTATCTCCTTCCATTTTTCCGCCAGCCGATCCAAATCTTCGGGAGTGGTAAGGTCGATTTTATTGATTAACAGCAGAACGGGGACAGCCAAAGCATTCAGTTTCGCTATAAAATCAGGGTTTTTATCCGATTTTTCCACTACGTCGGTAACATACAGGATAATATCCGCGTCGCCTATCGCCGAATAAACGAATTTCATCATCGATTCCTGCAGTTTGTAGTTCGGTTTCAGGACGCCCGGAGTATCGGAAAACACAATCTGATAGTCGTTTTCGCTCACAACGCCAAGTATGCGGTGCCGTGTCGTCTGCGCTTTGGCGGTGATAATGGACAACTGTTCGCCCATCAGGGC
Source organism: Prevotellaceae bacterium (assembly GCA_031273285.1). Classification (GTDB taxonomy): domain Bacteria; phylum Bacteroidota; class Bacteroidia; order Bacteroidales; family UBA932; genus JAIRLF01. The sequence goes on along the minus strand of JAISSE010000261.1, from coordinate 978 downwards.
GTTCATCAAAGTCGATTTGCCGACGTTGGGGTTGCCGACGATATTTACAAATCCCGATTTAAAATTATTTTCTTCCATAATTACATTTATTTCTTGCAAAGAGCTTTTAATTCTTCCAGACTGCCGTTAAACACGTTAAAATCCACGTTTTCCCCGATTTTCGGTATCCGCCCCTTATCGCTGTGCTGCCAAAACAGCCACGGCTCGGAAAATTCAATCTTTTTCCTGTCATAATGAGCCACCCAGAGGGGATATTTTTTCAAATCCCTGTCAACAATAATATATTTCTCGTAGAAATCAATATACGAATATATTATCGGTTTCATTCCGTAGTGTTTTTCGACCGCGTTCAGCCATATCTTTATGTTTTCCCGCAGTTTCGCCGCTCCCACACCGCCCGTAATTTCAATGTCCAGAACAGGCGGCAGGTCGCCTTTGGAGAGTTCCACGCCGACGATAAAATTCTGCGCCTGCTCCGATGCGCTGCGGGTGGGTATAAAATAGTGGTAAGCGCCTCTGATAATGTCCGTTTTCCCTATGTTTTCCCAGTTGGTCGCGAAAAAAGGGTCCTGTATCGAGCGTCCTTCGGTAGCCTTGATGAACGCAAACGAAATTTTCACATCCTTTTTGTCGCCGGTGAAACTTTCGAGATATTTCCAGTCTATCACATCCTGATAGCGAGAGACATCTATCCCGTGCAGTTTGTATCCCTCCGGCATCCGGATACCGAAAATCCTGCGGTCGGGCTTTACGGCAAAGTAAAGAACGGCAATCAGCAGACAAATCAGTCCCCACCGCCGCAGTTTCCGTTTTTTTAATATCGCCCGAACTCTCGTGCCGGATAAATTCGCCATACTCCTATTTTACCGAACTGTAAGATGTTATATCCCTGAATCCCGCCAGAAAAGCCTTGACGGGCATTGTTTTTTTGCCCTGCGGCTGCAATTCTTCCACATCGAGCAGTCCGTCGGAACAGGC
>JAISSE010000045.1 GCA_031273285.1 Prevotellaceae bacterium | reverse complement strand
GTAAATAGCTGTTCTTTAGATTCTCGACGTTGGAATACAGAATTTCGGGAATGTAAGCTCCTCCAAACTCTCCGTAATATCCTTCGTTATCAACATTATAATCCATCTTTATATTTTTTAATTTCAATCGAATATGTCCGAAAAAATTGAGGGCTGTCGTGAATTTCGACAGCCCTCATAATCTTGTGCAATAGCAGGCAATTAGTCATTCACGACTTTGAATCAACTGTGAACGCCACCACCAAAACTTGTCTGCTGCACTAAAATTCATACCATACAATTTTTTTCCGGTACAAAATTACAACATTTTTCGTCAATACAAAAAAATGTAAATTCAATGACAAAATGCTTCAAATTCGGTCTCCGGATTTACCCGATTATTTTCTTCCGCCGCCGATGAAAAAGCCGAACGTAACACCCAGATAATGGTGTGTTTCGTCGCCTATTTTTCCGGCATAGTTATAGGAAAGCGTCAACCTCATGTGAGCAAAATCCGCACCGGCGCGAATCAAACCTCCGAAATTGGTTTTACCCTCTGTCGAAAGTTCGACTTCTTCCGCTCCCACATTAATACTTGCGCTAGCGCCGGCAATACGGTGGAGACCTAAACCTATTCCGGCAAACGGGCGAAACTTGTTGTTGTTGAAGTAATAATCACCCGTAACCAAGTAACCCGAACTTAAACTTGCACTGGCGCTTGTTTCATCGTCCGTAGCGCCTGCAAACAATGAACCTTCCCACCGAAGACCGACAGCAATTTTGTCAAGTACGGCATACTTGGGTTCCAAATAAAACGTCAATCCAGCGTCGTAGTTATCGCCGACGGGGATTCCGTAACCAAGACCACCATCCACACGGAATGGTTTAAACTCCTGAGATTGTGCTGTTAAAGCAACCGAGCAGAATAAAACTGCCATTAATAAAAATTTTCTCATAAAAATAAATTTAAATTGTTTATAAATAGTTCTAAAATGATCTAGTCTTCAGCCCGTACTGAACAAACAGGGCTTGCCAACGTTAATCCGGCGCAAAGTTAAACTTTTTTTTCTTATCGACAATGTTAAATAATGAATTTTTTTTTCTTTTTTCATAACCGTAAATATTTCATCTCTCCAACGTCAATATTAACAGACGATTAAGTAATCGAAAAAAAACAGTTAGGCACGCCGATCAGACGGATTTTTGCAGTTTATCGGCTGTTTTATTTCGCTCACCCGCGCTTCCGGACGAGGGTGAGCGCGACATATAAACAGATGAACACCTATGACAAAATAAAAATAGACACACAAGGGTGGGATGATTCTACCCTTCGCGTGCTCCGGTTCTGTGCATTAACACTGCCCGAAACGCAAGTTCGACGTAGTCAATTACGAACTGACGGGACGAACAATACAACGACCCTGTCCCGTCAGGGACAGAATGTTGGTAGAGTCACATCCACATACACCGGCAGATGGTCGGAAGCAATTTTTTCGTCGATTACGGCGGTGTTTATCACTTCGACTTTATCTGTTTTTCTCACAAGTACATAATCGATACATGTTTTCGGATTGTCCGAAGGGATAGTCGGTTGGTCCGTATCGTTAAGTATTGTCCACGATTTTTGCAACTCTCTTATTAAGTTCGACGAAGGCGAATCATTCAGATCTCCTGCCAGAAAGACAGGTTTTTTATAGGCTTTCGTACAGTCGTTTATTATGGCAACCGACGCAAGCCTGTCTTCGGGGTTCAGCGAAAAATGAGTGCAGCAAACAACATAGTCCTCAAATTCGGCAACAAGCGCCGACCGTTTTTCCTCTCTTCCGGGCAAGGCGAAAGATTTGGTCGACAGAGGTTTTTCCTTCGACAAAATCCCGATTCCGTATTTCCCTCCCTGAAAAGGAATGGAGGCGCCGAACGACAGTTCCATTTTTGCATGTCTGGCAATTTCTTCGAGAACAAAGACGCCGTTACTTCTTTGAGCAGCGCTGTCAATTTCCTGTACTGCAACCACGTCCGCATTGTTTGAGGTTATTACGGCGGCTATTCGTCCGTAGTCGGTTATATCATCCATGCCGATTGCATTTCGGATATTATACGTCATGATTCTCTGCTCTTTATGAACGTTGCAGGAAAATACCGTCAAAACCGCTAAAACTGTATATACAATTGATTTCATTATGTTTATAAATTTATTCCTATTGAAAGAGTGTTGATAAAATCCCGACCGGGAATTTTCGTTTTGTTGATCATCAAAGTTACGGGAGCATATTTCATTCTGAAAAAATGCAGGTCGAACATCAGGTCAAATCCGTATGACTTTTGAGTTACGACTCCCGTAACCGTATAATTATTAACTGCATATTTGACATTATTGATTGTCATGTCATAAAACAGATTGGCTCTGATTCTCGACAGATAAATTATGGAACCCATTTTAAAATCGGGATAAACTATTGGAAATGAATAATCGCCCTTGAGCGTGTACAGTCTTTCCGTCGCTCCGCCCGTGTGTTCCGACGTATAATAACTGTATCCGCGGGCAATATCCACGTATTGTTCGGGGAAATAATAAGTTGTATTCTTCGATACGAACTGATGCTGCACCGAACCGCTCACCCTCAATCCATGATTGCGAAATATGCCGGGTACGTATATATTTGCTTTTGCAATAAGCAACTGTCCCATACTGATATATGGATGCCCGACATAACTCAGCCATGCCTGCCAGCCGAGTTTCGGAAATATATCGTTGTGGGCAAGAGAGCGATAGCGGTAATGATATATTCCGGTATAAAAATATCTGTAATTCTGATTCGTACCGTTTATAATACTGTTAAGATATTTGTAATTGAAAAACGGCTGCAATCCGTGCAGATAATAGCCTTTCGTGAAGTTAAACGGAAGATAGGCGGAAAGTGTCGCTTCCACATGCCGTTGATTTTCAAAGTCATTTGGATCTGATGTTTCTTCATATGAATAATCGTAAAATAGATAATCTCTCCGACCGCCGACATTCAGTTTTAGCGTAAATACGGGAAACCATCCTGAATATCTTAACGACAGGAATCCATGCAGATCTTTCGTGTTTAAATCATAATAGGATGATACCTGCGAAGTTAAAGTGTTCAGCCGGTTTTGTGACAGAAGCATGATTCCGGGTTTGACGGCATTGAATCCGAACTCATAACTGTTCATAAGTTCGTCCAAATCAAAATGAAACGGCACCCAGCTGTGAATATTGAACAGATGTGCGGCTTTTTTGTAGGGTTCGGACTTGTATGCGACGGTGTCGTCGAACTTATATTCGTCGATATTAAAGGATTCCTGCGCCGAAAGGTTTTCCGCTGTTCTGAATTTATACGGACTGTCGAAATTTACCGGTTCTTCGTTCAGCAGTGTTGTTTCGATGCCTGCAATTCTATGACCTTTGGCAGAATAGTCGGACAGGTAAAGTTTGCTGCCGTCGCGGGAAAATGTTCCGGCGGACGCTCCGTACACCGAATTGGTCAATCGTTTGACGGACAGCGACGCGGTGTCGAGCGCATAAATATTGTTCACCCCGTTGTATCCCGATTCGAAAATCAGCTGTTCGCCGTGCATCCTCAACGATTCCAGATTTGTACGGTTACAGTTCGAAATCTTTTTCCATTCCGAAGTGTTCAAATCAAGTTTAAAGACGGCATTTCCGTTTCCGGTCAGCGATGCGAATATGTTTTCGTTACCGTCGGCAACCATATCCTGCACTGGCATATTGTCAATCACGGGATACGAGTGCAGTTTTTCTCCCGACAGGTTCATCGCTACAATGTTGTTCTGTCCGTTCGGCTCGTGTTCAAAAGCCAGAATTTCGCCCGACGATACGGCAGGAGTAAAATATCTGCTGCGTTTCGAGACGGTTTTGACTTCCCGCGTTTTGATGTTCAACTGTTTGACAATCGAATAGTTTTCGTGTCGCCATCTCAAACCGGGGATATATTCCGTCCAGTAAACAAAATTGCCGTCAAGAGTCGGTTTGCTGTTTATCGTTCCCGTATAAGTCAATCGGCGTTCCCTGCCCGACGAATCGATCAGCACTATGGCGGGAATATCCGACAGGCTCATTTTCAGGCTGATAATTCCGCCTTCGACTTCCAGAGGATACCGGTACGAGGTATATCTTCTGCGTTTTGGGGAAATAACCGTCAATTCGTCAGGCTTTTCGGGCGTTAACGAATCCCATTCTTCCTGCAAGGATGCAAAAGTCGATTTAAACAGTTTTCGGGGACTTAATCCCGTATTTTTCTTCAGGGCAACGGGATGAAACAGGTATAGTGTCATATCGCCCAAAACCCTGTCCCACACGTCGGCGCCGTAACTGATGCGGGCATGCGCCGACATTGCATAGCCTAAAGCGTAGAAATCGTGCGTGCAGTCTCTGTACGAGCCTAAAAACCATTTGTCCAGAGAAAAATTTTTCCCCGTGGCAATCTGCGCCCTGTACGGCATCAAAAACGAAGCAAGACGCCCCCGTCCGGAGGACGACAGGGCTGTTTCCGCAACCACCGCCTCGCCTTCCAAAAGCCACTGGGGTATCAAAGCCGAAGAAACTCCGGCTGTCTGTTCTCCGAAGATGAAATACAAAGGTCTGAATATGCCGCTGTTCTGCTTCTCCATCTGGACAACATGCCGCGATTCGTGTACCGACAAACCTGATTCGGGCAGCTGAAACCGCGAATCGAAATTCGGCGACGGCAACAGCTCCATGCGTTTCGGCGCCCAGGAGACCATTCCGTTCGAATTGACATTATACGGATGCAGAATGACCGGAACGACCGAACTCCTTTTTGCCGACATGGTTTTGCGCACATGCGGATAAACGGTTTCAAGAATGTTTGCATACGTGTTGGCTCTGATGTCGTTTCCTTCGGGATATATGATTCTGTAATGCGGGGTTTTAATCTGACGCCATTTAAGATATGCGGGATCTTCGCCATAGTCCACATACTGCGCTTCAAGACTACAGAAACACACGAGCAACGGAATCAACAAACAAATCTTTTTATCCACAATTTTTTTTATCCACGAAAACTTTTTTTATCCACGAATTACACGAATAACACGAATTTTATCCACGAATTAGCACGAATTTTTATCGAATTACACGAATTAAAAATCCTTCGGATTTTTTCCAATCTACGCATGATTGAAAATCCTTTCATTCAATTACGAATTTTATCCCCCCGTAATTTTTAATTTTTAATTGACTGCGTCGAACTTACGTTTCGTAATTCGTAATTCATTCTCAACTCTCAACTCTCAACTCTCAACTCTCAACTCTCAACTATTTATAGTTCTCTTATCCAGATGTTGCGGAAGTTCACCGGGTCGCCATGGTCCTGAAGAAGTATTGGACCGGCTCCATGTTCAACCACTCTCGAAAAGCCGATATATTCGGTCGTCCCTATAATAGTTGTATTATTCTGGATAACAACGCCGTTATGAATAACCGTCATGCGCGGCGGAACGCGGTA
>JAISSE010000042.1 GCA_031273285.1 Prevotellaceae bacterium | reverse complement strand
GATTATACCCCCCGCGCGGTTTGGTTTTGTGCATTAACACTGCGCTTCGGGCTTAATGCCGCGACATGTAGAGACGGGGCGCGCCCCGTCTCCGCGTGTCCTGTCTCCGCAATGTCGCTGAGGAGACGGGGCGCGCCCCGTCTCTACAATATCGCGGCGGAGGATTCAGGAATAGAAATTATAAACAGATGAAATTATAAACAGATGAAACAGATGAAAACGATATTGTGTTTCAATTCGACCCCCTTCTACAGAGTTGAGAGTTGAGAATGGAGAGATATTTTTCACTCTCAACTCTCAACTCTCCACTCTGTAGAAGGGGGGGCGGCAATCACACGTGCGACTGTCTCTTTATTTTATCCCGAATCCGGATTTTTTTTGAGACAAATGAAATATTTTAACTACATTTGTCGAAAAAAAGGTAAAATGTACGGACTTAAAAATAAAACGGTAATTATCACAGGCGCCTCGTCGGGTATCGGTTTGGCTTGTGCGCATGCTTTTCACAGGAAGGAATCGAAAGTTGTGCTGGCGGCTCGAAACTATGGCGTTATCAGTGAGACGGCAAACAGACTCAACTCTTTACGGGCGAACAGCGCTCTGGCGGTTAAGACGGATGTAACCGTTGAATCAGATTGCAGGCATCTGATGGATATTGCGATTAAAACATTCGGGAGTATCGACATACTGATAAATAACGCCGGACTTTCGATGAGAGCCGGTTTTTCGGACGTCGATTTGATTGTGCTGCAAAAACTGATGGACGTTAATTTCTGGGGAACTGTTTTTTGTTCGAAATATGCCCTTCCCTCTCTGATTAAGAATAAGGGGTCGCTGGTGGGAATATCTTCCGTGGCGGGTTTGCACGGCTTGCCCGGACGAACGGGATATTCCGCATCGAAATATGCGATGCAGGGATTTTTGGATACCGTGCGCGTTGAAAATCTGGAGAAAGGGCTGCATGTCATGGAAGTTATTCCGGGATTTGTTGCCACCGGCATCAGAAATTCAGCCTTAGTTGCCGACGGCTCCGCGCAGGGCGAAAGTCCGCGCGACGAAGAAAAAATGATGAGACCGGAGGAAGTTGCCGACAGAATTGTGAGAGGAACGGAAAAGAGAAAGCGAAGAGTAACAACCTCGTATGAAGGCAGATTGACGCCCCTGCTCAAGCTCCTTTGCCCGTCTTTATTGGACAGACTGTTTTTCAATAATATGAAAAAAGAACCCGATTCGCCGATATTGTAAACGGACACGCGACAATTATCCGTTAATTATGCGCTGTTTGTCAAAGATTTGTCAAATATTATGGTTATTATCCGAATAAATCTTACTTTTGTCGCCGTTTTATTGATTTGTATTTTCAACCATGTTGAAGTGTTTTATTAATTTTTTACTTGTATGGAAAAACAATTTTTCGAAACGGACGATGTTGTAATCCGTTTCTCGGGCGACTCCGGCGACGGAATGCAGTTGACCGGAACGCTTTTTGCCGATACGGCTGCCTTTCTGGGCAACGGAGTTTCTACTTTCCCCGATTTTCCCGCCGAAATTCGGGCGCCTCAGGGGAGTATCGCGGGGGTGTCGGGCTTTCAGGTTCATGTCGGAAGCGGCGAAATACGAACTCCGGGGGATTACTGCGATATTCTTATCGCCATGAATCCTGCCGCGCTGAAAGCCAATGCACGGTGGACAAAACCCACGTCAACCGTAATTGTCGATTCCGATTTATTCACCGAAAAAAATATCGAAAAGGCGGGAATAGTAAGTGCGGACGTTTTCGAGGAATTGAACTTGAGCGACAGGCATGTGATATATGCCCCGATAACGACGCTTACAAAAGAATGTCTTGCCGGTTCCGAACTCGACAACAAGTCGAAAGTGCGAAGCAAGAACATGTTCGCGCTCGGAATATGTTTCTATCTGTTCAATCAGCCACTGACATACGCCGAAAAGTATTTTGAAGGCAAATTCCGCAAAAAGCCTCAGTTTATCGAAACAAACAGGCTGGTATTGAAGGGAGGATACGATTATGCGGCGAATATACAGGCAATTCCGAATACCTACAGGATAAAGGTATCGAATCCGAAAAAGGGAGTTTACCGCAATATCCATGGAAATCAGGCTACGGCATGGGGTTTGATCGCCGCGTCCGAAAAATCGGGATTACCACTGTTCTGCGGCTCGTATCCCATAACCCCCGCCACGGGAATCCTGGAAGAATTGGCAATAAGGAAAGATCTGGGCGTGAAAACCCTTCAGGTTGAGGACGAAATCGCCGGTATCTGCACCGCGATAGGAGCCGCATTCGCCGGAAATCTTGCCGTTACGACGACCTCGGGACCGGGCTTGTCGCTGAAATCGGAGGCTTTGGGACTGGCTGTCATGGCGGAGCTGCCCGTAGTGATTGTGGACGTGCAAAGAGGCGGTCCATCGACCGGATTACCCACCAAAACAGAGCAGTCGGACTTGTCGCAGGCTCTTTGGGGGCGAAACGGCGAATGTCCGCTGATAGTCATGTCGGCTCAGTCGCCTGCCGACTGTTTCGACAAGGCATTTTTCGCGGCAAAATTGGCTGTGGAACACATGACTCCGGTGATTCTGCTGTCCGACGGATTTATCGCAAACGGTTCGGAGCCGTGGCTGATTCCGTCCATCGCCGATTATCCGGACATCAAAGCGCCGATAGTTCCCGAAGGTACAACGGATTACATGCCGTATCGGAGAGATGAAGAACGTCTGGCGCGGTTTTGGGCTATCCCCGGAACGCCGGGGCTGGAACACCGTATCGGAGGGCTGGAAAAGGATTTCCTCAAGGGGTCGCCGTCCATCGACCCTCAAAATCATCAGTTAATGGTTGATGTGAGAGCAGCCAAAGTGGCTAAAGTCGCCGATTTTATCCCCGAACAGGAGATAACGGGCAGCAGCGAAGGCGATTTACTTGTCGTCGGATGGGGCGGCACGTTCGGTCATCTTTATACCACTGTTACTCAGATGCGGGCGGAAGGCAGGGACATCAGTCTGGCGCATTTCAACCATATCAATCCCCTGCCGAAAAATACGGAACAGATATTTAAACGGTTCAAAAACATTATAGTGTGCGAACTCAACTCCGGTCAGTTCGTCAATTATCTGAGAATGAAATTCCCTCACATTGTTTTTCAACAGTATAACAAGGTGCAGGGATTGCCGTTTACGGTAATTGAACTTACGGATAAATTAAATACTTTAATATCCAAATGAATATAAACCCCTTAATAAACAGATTATATGCCCTACGCATCACAGGATTTTAAAAGCGACCAGGAAGTGAAATGGTGCCCCGGTTGCGGCGACTATGCCATACTGGCTGCCGTCCAGAGAGCTTTGCCCGAAGTGGCTGAAATATTGAAATACAGGAAAGAACGTTTCACGTTTGTTTCAGGCATCGGCTGTTCTTCACGGTTTCCCTATTATGTCAATACCTACGGATTTCACGGTATTCACGGACGGGCGTCGGCTATTGCGACCGGAATCAAGGTGGCAAATCCTACCCTTAGCGTCTGGCAGATTACGGGCGACGGAGATGCTCTGGCAATTGGCGGAAATCATTTCATCCATGCGGTAAGAAGAAATATCGACCTGAATATTATCCTGTTCGACAACCAGATATACGGTTTGACAAAGGGACAGTATTCCCCCACCTCGCGGCTCGGCACGGTAACAAAAACATCCCCTTTCGGAACCGTCGAACATCCTTTTGTTCCCGGAGAAATAGTTTTGGGAGCGCGCGGCACGTTTTTTGCACGCACTCTCGATTCGGATGTCAAACTGACCGCCGAATGTCTTGTGGCTTCGGCAAAACACGACGGAACTTCCGTTACGACGGTTTTGCAAAACTGCGTCATATTCAACGACGGAACGCACAGTGAGTATGCCGACAGGGACGCCAGAGAAGAGCGCACCATTGTTTTAAGACACGGGGAACCGATGATATACGGCAAAAACAGGGATAAGGGTCTGATGATTGATTACGAAAATCTGAGACTGAAATCGGTGAAAATCGGCGAAAACGGTATCACGGAGAAAGATATACTGATTCACAACATGGAAAATACCAATCCCGGAATACACATGATGCTGGTGAACATGAAATTTCCCGATTTCCCGGTAGCGCTGGGCGTGATAAGGGCGGTGAAGGATTCGACATACGACGACAATGTGCGCGACCAGATAGAACGCAGCCGTCAGCATCCCGTCTGTTCGAGTGTTGACGATTTGTTGCGAAGCGGTGCAACATGGACGATTGAGTAAATTTTGATGAAATGAAATATAAGTACGGTTGCCGAAACCTGTTCGGTTTTTTGGTTTTTCTGGGTTTGACAGGTCTGCTTTTTTCATGTCACAGAAAACATGAAGAAGAGCCTCCGCTCAAGGGAAGAACCGTTATCGTCTATATGATTGGCGACAACTCCTTAAATTCCGACATCGAGCCGGATATAAACGAAATGGAACGGGGCTGGAATGCCGGTTTCGACGGACACCTGATTGTCTATGTCGACCGGACAAGAACGGCTCCGTATGTGCTGGAAATAACCGCCGACAGGTCGAACACGGTTGTTTCTCCGGAAGTTCTGAAATATTCCGAACAAAATTCGAGTTCGATAGGGGTCATGGAAAAAGTGCTTGCGGACATAAAAAACATGTATCCTGCGGAATCGTACGGGCTGATACTCTGGTCTCATGCTTCGGGATGGCTTCCGGCAACCATGATTGCCCCGAAAACCAGGGTCTTCGGCGAGGATAACGGGCAGTACATGGAAATAACGGAACTTGCCGGGCTGTCGGGAAAATACGATTTCCTGATCTTCGATGCGTGCGACATGATGGGTATCGAATCGGCGTATGAGCTGCGACACAACGCCGATTATATCGTCGGCTCGGTTACCGAAATTCTGGCAGGCGGTTTTCCGTATAACGAGATTCTGGAGTATCTGTTCATGGAAAATCCCGACCTGAGTTCCGCGTGCCGGAAGTTTATGGAATTCTACAGGTCGTTTTCGTACAGCGAAATGCAGACGGCGGCAATGTCGGTGGTGAAAACCGAAAATCTGAACGGTATTGCGTCCGTGTCGAGAGATCTGATTCAAAAGTACAAAAGCAGGATTGCGGAGATTGACGTTTCGACAATACAGAAATATGATTCGAGGACTACCACGCTGTTTTTTGATTTTCTGGATTTTCTGGAAAATATCGCCGAAGACGACGCGGATTTGCAGACTCTGCGCAACCAGCTGTCGTCTGCCGTAATATTCGAAGACCATACTCCGTTTATTCTGGAC
>JAISSE010000021.1 GCA_031273285.1 Prevotellaceae bacterium | reverse complement strand
ATAAATGAAACAATTGCCATTTACATTCGCGCAATCGCCGGTTCACCTGACACAATTGCAGTTTGCTCCGACACAATGGCAGTTTGCACCTGCGCAATCGTTATTTACTTTCGCACAATCGTTATTTCACCTGACACAATTGCAGTTTGCACCGACACAATGGCAGTCTACTCTGACACAATCGCCATTTACATTCGCGCAATTGACATTTACACCCGCGCAATCGCCGGTTTACCCGAAACAAATACATTTCTCGAAAAAATGATTTATCTTTGTACCGGATTCCGGTTCGTGCCGGCAGGCGAAAGCGGGATTCAACGGTCTTAAACGGAAGCCCGAATGATTATTAATTAAAAAAAATAAAATATGCTGTTTACTAAATGCATTCATCCTCAACTGTTATCAGCCTTAGCCAAGCTGGGGCACGGTTCATGGATTTTAATTTCCGACGGAGGATATCCTCATTTAACCGCCAGCAATCCGAACGCCGAAAAAGTTTTTCTGAATCTGGCGCAGGGATTGTTGAATGTTACACAAATTCTGGAAGTTTTGAAAGAAACTGTTCCTGTCGAAGCCGCCGCGGTAATGACGCCTCCTGACGGCGCCATGCAGCCTGTTTTCGACGAATACAAAAGCGTGATGCCCGATGTTCCCTTTGAATATGTCAGGCAATTCGATTTTTATGAACGGGCAAAGGAAAGCAATGTCGGACTGCTTGTTGCCTCCGGAGACATGCGTAATTATGCCAATTTGCTGATAAAAGTAGGATTCATACGACACCCTGACGGTCAGGGGACATATTGACGGTTCGGGGACGTTTGCGGAAGCATGAAATTCAAGGCTTGAGAGAAGCCGAAAACGGTCAAAAACACGCAGATGACACAGATTTAGCGGATTTATGCAGATTTTTATTTATTTGATAATGCGGAAACCGGTTTTTGGGAGATATTCGTGAAAAATAACCGATATTCGACTTTCGGTTTGTTATTTTCGTGTTCCTGCACGTTTATTTGTCCTGTAAATTTAATTTATTGCGCCGCATATTTTTCATAAAATCAACATATTAAGCCTCGACGTTGTTGTTTTGAGGTAAAAAAATTTTTCACTGTGAAAGTATTGTTGTATTTTTGCGGTCAAACATGCATAAAATTATATGTTTGGATACATAAAAAATATTTTGAAAAACAGAAGCCTCAAAGATGCTGCTGTTCGTGCAAAAAAGAGGAGAGAGGCTGCATACAATTTCGAGACGGCAAAGACTATGGGGATTATATATCCGTTTGGTATCAATATAGATACGGTTCTGAGCGCGATGAAAGATGTCGCCAAACGGTATGACATCAAGCTGACTTCCCTGATATATTTTCCGCAGGACAAACTGCCCGAAGGGATTGAGACAAATCCGTCGCTGATTTTTTTCTCCAATAACGAATGTAACTGGTTCGGAAAACCGAAGACGACAGCGATAAACCGTTTTGTCGATACAAATTTCAATCTGCTTATTGATTTGTCGCCAATAGTTTGGTATCCGCTGCATTACATTGCGATTTCGTCTCGTGCCGATTTCAAAATAGGCAGAATAACCCACGAGACATATAATCCCTACAATTTCGTATTGCTGGGCAGCAAAAGCGAGGAACACTTTATCAAGGATTTAACAGCATATTTATATAAAATTCAATAAGATGAACAAAATTTCAGGCATGGGAGTTGCTTTGATAACTCCTTTTAAAACGGATAAATCAATTGATTTCGATGCACTATCAAGAGTCATCGAATATGTAACTGCCGGAGGTTGTGATTTTTTTGTTGCTCTTGGGACAACGGCGGAAAATCCTACCCTGAATGTTCGGGAGAAAAAAGATATTGTCAGGTTTATTTCCGAAAACAACGTTAAAAAACTCCCTCTGGTTGTCGGTGCGGGAGGAAACAATACTGCCGATGTTGTGAAAAACGTCGCCGATCTCTGCGACGAAGCCGACGCCGTGCTAAGCGTTACCCCATACTATAACAAACCGTCGCAAAGGGGTCTTTACGAGCATTTTACGGCAATAGCCGACGCATCCCCGAAACCGCTTGTTCTCTACAATGTTCCCGGACGGACAGGCGTAAACATGACTGCCGATACTTGTCTGAAACTGGCTGAACACAAGAATATTATCGCCGTCAAGGAAGCGTCGGGCAACATGAATCAGCTGGGATATATTCTGAGAGACAGACCCGAAGATTTCGCGGTATTGTCCGGCGACGACGGACTGACGCTTGCGCAGATAGCCATGGGGATAGACGGCGTGATTTCCGTGGTCGGAAACGCTTTTCCCGAAGAATTCGGGAAACTGGTACATCTGGCAATAGAGGGAAATTTTGCCGACGCAAGGTTGATTCATCTGCAAATGATAGAGATAATAGACCTGCTGTTTGTCGAGGGAAATCCTGTGGGCGTGAAAACCGCTTTGGCAGTTAAGGGATTGATTGAAAACGAACTGAGATTGCCTTTGGTCAGCGGGAGCGAGGTTTTATTCGAAAAGCTCAAAAAACAAATCCGATTATAATTGTTAAATGGATATAGAAGAAAATATTCTGGTTCAGAGATATGAAACGCTTTTGTATAACAAGGAGTCAATATATTTTGATATTGAGGAATTTGAGATAATCATATCTTTTTACATGGAGGAAGAAAGATACGCGGATGCTCTGGAGGCGTTGATACACGCGGAACTGTGTTATCCGGACGACGTCGAACTGACGCTTGACAAGGTCAAGATAATGATGTATCTGGATAATTTCGACAGAGCTTTTGAGTTGCTGCTGACTTTGGAAGACAAAGCGTGTGATTTATTCGAATTGCATCTGTATAAGGGACATATCCATGTGATGAATGGCGAGGTCGAGAATGCGGTCAAAGAATTTGAACTTGCTTTTGAAAAAAGTTCGGGACTTGATGAGGAAGAACTGCAATATATCCCAAATATACTGATGGAAGAGAAGTATTTTTCGGAAGCTCTTGTGTTTTTGCACAAATTCATTGATTCGGGTAACGCCGGTGCAAAAGTATTTTTCAATGCCGGATATTGTTACGAACACCTTTCCGATATGGAAAAAGCGGAAAAATATTACGAACAATCACTGGATGAAGACCCTTTCGACGAAAAAACGTGGATAGCTCTGGGCGTGTTGCATCTGAACTGCAATAATACGGAAAAAGCGATGGATGCCTTTGAGTTTGCCCTTTCCATAAACAAGGACAATGCTGCCGTAATACTGTGTAAATCTGCCGCTTTTATTAAAGCGGGCGAATACGGCAAAGCGATAGAATGTATTCTGGGAATACTGACCAATGCGCCCGACGATGCCGATGCACTGTACAATCTCGGAGGATGTTACGAAAAAGAACAGAATATGGAAGACGCCGAACAGTGTTATTCGGAGGCTATCCGGCAGGAACCCGAATTTGCCCTGCCCTACTGGGGTTTAAGCAAAATACTGTATTCGCAGGGCGATATCGAGGGAGCAGTCAAAGTTATCGACAAAGCAATTGAAATTGAACCTGATAACGAAGAATATCTCTATTTCAGGGGACAATGCTTCATCAGTCTCAGTTCCGACAGAAACATGCTGGAAGCCATATTGCACAATATTAATCCGATAAGAGAATCCGAACCGGAAAAATTTCAGGATTCGGAATTTATCAACAAGCATAAAAAGGCTGCCTTTTTCTACAATGTGGGCGATTTGGAAAAATGCTGCCAATACCTGCTCGAATCGGTAATGATTAATAATGAGGGATTCGAGATGTTTTTCAGTCTTTTCCCCGAAGCGAAAGACGACGCTTACATAATAAATTATCTTGGAAAACACCTTAAATAATTAATTACGAATTAAAAATTACAAATTACGAATTGAAATGAAACGACAAATTAAAGATTATATACTGATAACCGTCAAAGGGATAGCGATGGGCGCGGCAGATGTGATACCGGGGGTTTCGGGAGGAACCATAGCGTTTATTACAGGTATTTACAGGGAATTGCTGTCTTCGATAAAAAATCTGCCTCATGCCGTTAAAACTTTGGTATCAAGCAGATTCGACTTCAAACTTTTCTGGAAAGACGTCAACGGCAGCTTTCTGGTCGCTTTATTGCTCGGCATAGGGCTAAGTATCATGTCGCTGGCAAAACTGATGGTATATTTGCTTAAATATCATCCTGTTCCGGTGTGGTCGTTCTTTTTCGGACTGATACTTGCCTCGGTGTGGTTTGTACTGAAAGACATAGATAAATGGAAGGTATCCTATTGCGTTTCATTGATTTTGGGAATTGTTGCCGGTTATTTGATTACGGTAATCAGTCCGTCGGAAACCCCGAATGATTTGTGGTTTATATTTTTATCGGGAGCTATTGCCATCTGTGCCATGATTTTACCCGGCATATCAGGAAGTTTTATTTTGCTTTTGCTTGGCAAATACGCATACGTACTGTCCGCCCTGAACAGGCTGGATATTCCTGTGATACTGGTATTTGCGGCAGGAGCAACAGTCGGAATAATATCCTTTTCACATTTTTTGTCATGGCTGTTGAAAAAGTATAATTTCCAAACAATTGCGTTTTTAGCAGGGATAATGTTCGGTTCGCTTAACAAAATCTGGCCATGGAAACAAGTTATAGAATCGACAGTCGATTCGCACGGGGAAACAATTCCGCTTTTGGAAACGAATATTTTGCCGGACACATACAGCGAACTGACAGGCTCGCCTTCACTGGTTTTATATGCCATTGTAATGATGGCGGCAGGTTTTTCCATCATATTTATAATGAATGCGGTGGCGACGAACATGAAAAAAAAATAACACATCAACCTTAAAATGAGATATGAATACTGATATAATACGCACAGCGATTTGTTCTTACGGCTATTCGACCCGGATATTCCATGAGCCTTACATTGCATCTTTGCCCGAATATTTTGAGTTAAAGGCTTTTGTGGAACGGCACAGCAGCAATTCCAAAGAACGCCATCCGTCCGCGCATATTTATCGCTCGTGCGAGGAACTGTTTGCGGCTGAAGACATTGATTTGGTTGTGGTTAATACGCCAAGTCCCACACATTTCGATTATGCCCGCCGGGCGCTGGAAGCAGGTAAACATGTCGTTGTGGACAAACCTTTTACGGCGACCTCCGAAGAGGCAAAAACTCTGATAGATATAGCCGAAAAGAAAAACCTTGTACTGACGGTTTTCCACAACAGGCGATGGGAAGGTGAGTTTATCGCTATGAAACAGGTAGTTGACCAAAAATTTCTGAGCAAACTTATCGACGGGGAATTTCGGTTCGAACGTTTCAAAAACAAACCCAATCCGAAAGCGCACAAGGAAGAACCTCTTCCCGGTAACGGTCTTATGTATGAGCTTTGTACGCATTTAATCGATCAGGCTCTGGTGCTGTTCGGAATGCCGAAATCGGTTTATGCGGAAATATGCAGGGAAAGGGAATTTTCGCAAATCGACGATTACTGTGCGGTAACTTTATATTACGAAAATCAATTCAGATTGCTGATAAAGAGTTCTTTGCTGGTAGCCGACATTGGTCCGTCCTGTATCCTTAACGGACACGCGGGTTCGTTTGTGAAATATCGGGCAAATATTCTTGAAGAACAATCGGTTAAAGGAATGCGTCCCGACGATGCGAATTTCGGTAAGGAAGACGCCGCCACGGCTGCCCGACTGACAAGGCTGACTGCGGACGGTTCGCTGAAAACAACGGAATATGCTTCGCCTGTTTCCTCATACAAAGGGTTTTATCAACAGCTTGGAGAAGCGATACGGGCAAACCGAAAAGGCGCTGCCCGCTTCAACGTTCCCGTCGAGCCTGAAGACGCCCTCAAGGGAATACGAATAATAGAAGCCGCATACGAAAGCGCCCGGCAGCGAAGGGTTATTGATTTATAAAACCGGCGATTATGTATTTCGATTTATACAATTATATAGAATATCTGGAGGCAAAGGACGAGTTGCTGCGGATTAACGAATTTGTCGATACCGAGCTGGAAATAGCCGAAATAGCCGACCGCGTATCCAAATCGCACCAGGGCAAAGCATTGCTGTTCATGAATAACGGTTCCAAATTTCCGGTACTGATAAATGCTTTCGGTTCGGATAATCGCATAGTGTATGCACTGGGGATAAAGAACATAGATGAAATACCGGCGGAAATAGATTCTCTTTTCAAAAATTTGTCCGCACCGAAATTAAGTCTCTGGGAAAAACTCAAGGTGCTGCCGACACTTGCGCATATCTCGGAATGGTTTCCGAAGACAGTCAAGATGAAAAATCCTTCGTGTCAGGAAGTTGTCATGCCGTCTCCGAAACTTGGCGATTTGCCGATTCTTAAATGCTGGAGCCACGATGGAGGACGTTTTATCACTCTGCCTCTGGTACATACAAAAGACGTCGAAACGGGCATGCGGAATGTCGGCATGTACAGGCTTCAGGTTTACGACGATTCGACTACCGGAATGCACTGGCACAGACACAAAACCGGAGCCGTGCATTTCGAAGGCTACAGGAAAGCGGGAAAAATCATGCCCGTAGCCGTTTCTTTGGGCGGCGACCCCGTATATACATGGTGCGCTGCGTCCCCGCTGCCCGAAAATCTTGACGAATATCTGTTTGCGGGATTTTTGAGGAAAAAGTCCGTGCGTCTGGTCAAATGCCTTACTCAGGACATCGAAGTTCCCGAAGACTCCGATTTTGTCATCGAAGGCTATATCGACCCGAACGAGGCTTTTGTATCGGAAGGTCCGTTCGGCGACCATACGGGGTTTTATTCGTTGCCGGATCTTTACCCGAAGATGCACGTAACATGTATAACTCACAGAAAAGGAGCTGTCTATCCCGCCACGATAGTCGGTATCCCTCCGCAGGAGGATTTTTACATATCCAAAGCCATAGAAAAGATTTTCCTCAAGCCGATACAGATGCTTGTCGCTCCGGAAATCAAGGAGTTATTTCTTCCCAAAGAAGGCGTATCACACAATATCGCAGTTATTTCCATCAATAAAACATACCCCGGACAGGCTGTCAAAATCGCAAATGCAATGTGGGGCGCAGGGCAGATGATGTTTTGCAAAATAATCATTGTGATGGATTCCAACGCATACAGTGTCAGCGCAATATTCGATGCGATAGGCAAACATTGGAATCCTTCGACGGATACCCATTTCAGCAGGGGACCGCTGGATATACTCGACCATGCCGCCCGTCAGCAGGGTTTCGGAGGAAAAATGTGCATCGATGCGACAAAAAAATCGGTAGAGGAAGAAGTAAATGTTACCGAACCGTTTACAACCACGTACATCTTTTGTAATGAAGATAATATCCCGACTGCAAAAACCAAATTGCTGGTGATTTTCGACAATGGAATTGATATTTCCGATTTCGAGACTTGCCTGTGGCTTGCATGCAGCAATGTTGATGTCGCTTACGACTGTAAAATCGAAAACAATTCCCTGATTATGGACGCCCGTACGAAATTCGGGAAAAAGGATTTCCTAAGACCGTGGCCTAATGTCGTTTGCATGGATGACAAAACTATCGCCTCCGTCGATAAAAAATGGACAAAGCTGGGCATAGGCGATTTTATTTTTTCTCCTTCGCTGAAATACAAGCATCTGGTGAAAAACGAAGGCGCGGAGATGAACGGTGATTTTATTTAATTACGAATTACGAAACGTAAGTTCGACGTTAGTCAAACGTAAGTTCGGCGGAACCAATGATTTAATATGTTTGTTAACAATGGTTCATGTGAATAATACGTGTAAATATTTTTTTTGTAGTTTGTATAAACCTGCCGTAAGGTTAAACACAAAGTAAAATGCACAAACGATGCTATTCTTTTGAAAAAGGTTTTCCCTTACGCATTCCTTAGGGACTCCTTAGGGACTCCTTAGGGACTCCTTAGGGACTCCTTACCCACGCGCCGGAAATACGACCGGTCGCCGAGTCGGTCTTAAAAATAATCCGGTATGCAGATGACGCGGAGTAGACGGATTTTTGCAGATTATTATCTGTTTTATAATATGCGTCTTATTGTAATCGGTTTTTATTTATCCGCGAAAATCTTTGAAATCTGCATTATTCGCGTACTTTTAAGACAGTCTCCTTTGATATTGTCGCAAAAACTATTTGCGGGCAATTCCCAATTTGTAATCACCTTCGATAACGGTTTCGTTCGCGTCTTCTTCTATCGACAGGTTGTTGATAAACATGAAACTCCCTTTGTTCACCCAGTCGACAAAAGTCATATTCGGCTGATAGGACGGCAAAAATTCCAGCAGATTCGACAGATCGAATCTGTCGGCAGCAATTCCCGCGCCCGAATTTACGGCGTCGAAGGCATTGCATTCCTGTTCGATATGCGCGGGAATCATCATCACGGGTTTTTGCAGATACAGGGCTTCGCAGATTGATTCGAAGCCTCCCGTACTCGCGTATGCCCTGCAATCTGCCATGCGGTTGAGGAAATTCGTGTCGTCAAGTTGATGAAATGTCAATGTTTCGTCGATCTGCAATTCTTCGGGGTCATCTTTTTGATCACGGAAGAAATGCAGTAACACATCCCGGTGTTTGCAGTGCCAGTCGAGCACCTGTTCCGAAAATCCGGCATTAAGCATATAACCGAGGATGTAGTTTCCCCGCGTCGGAGTTTTGCGCAATACTTCCGCACGCATAAGCGGTGGAACAACGCAGATACTGTCCGTGTTGCGCATCTCGCGAAATGAGAGAGCGAACAGTCGGGAAGCCCTCATGCAGGTCAGACGTGTGAACAGCAGCAGTCCTGCCAGCTGAAGCCTGTTTTTTCGGGGAAAAACAAAGTCGGGATGACAAAACAGATACTGGTGCGCGATACAGACGTATGGCGTTTTCGGGCGCGTGAAGGCGTATGTCAAGCCGGTCAGCACTTCGTAGAAATTGATTACCAAATCGACATCGTTTTCATCAATCCTCCGTTTAATGAAACGGATGCTTTCGACATAAACGGGCAGTTTCCGGAGATTGTACAGGATGCTTTTGAAAAACATAGATTTCCTGTTCTTTGGCGAAAACAGGAAGCAGGAACTGTTGAAAGTCGAAACCGGACATTTCATTTTTGCGAGGAAAAAGGGCGGTACCGACAACAATGCGCTCGCTCCCACCAGTGTTTCCTTCACTTCATCGCCGTTGCGCGTCAGCATTTCGTACATCGAAATAGCCTGCGTCAAATGCCCGCGACCTTCGCCCTGGACAATAAACATGTATTTCATACCACTTCCTTTAGCAGTTGCACTTCTTTTTCCCCGTTGACAAGCTCTCTGTCGTAATAAACAATATTCCAGTTGCCTTGTTCATCCTCCGCCAGCGCCGAAAGGGAATCGATCCAGTCGCCCGAATTGAGGTAGTGAATATCGCCGTAATACTTGTTTTCGGGATGATGTATATGCCCGCAAATGATGCCGTCGCAATGTTTGGTTTTCGCCAAATCCGTCAGCGATTTCTCAAAATCGGAAATATACGATACCGCCGATTTCACCTTGTGCTTCACGGTCTGGGCAAACGAATAGTAGGGTTTTCCCCGGAGAGTGCGGTACTGATTGTAGTACTTGTTGATGTGAAGCAGCGCGGTGTAGCCCGCATCGCCGAGCTTCGACAGCCATTTCATGTTGGATGTGATGTTGTCGAAAATATCGCCGTGCGTAACATAATATCTCCTGCCGTTGCTTTCGTGCACGAAATCCTTGACGATTTTGAGATTGTAGAAATTAATCGGGATGATGTTGTCCAGAAAATCGTCGTGATTCCCGCGTACATAAATGACTTCCGTCCCGAAGTTTTCCATCATCTTCAGAATCACACGGAAGAAAAAGGTATGCTTTCTGCTCCATGCCTTGTGTGTTTTTTTTCGCAGATGCCAGCCGTCGATGATATCGCCGTTCAAAATCAGTCGGTCGCAATCGATGGATTTCAGAAATTCGGCAACTTCCATCGTTTTCGAAAACGAAGTCCCCAGATGAATGTCCGACAGCACGACGGTAGGATAATAGATTCTATTCATTCTGTTTATACTTTAAAATCGAGTGCAAAGATGCCGCGTAAAAATGACATAACGGCGAAGAAAAAGAAACGTTTTTATTACAATTGCAGATACCGGACGACAAAGAGATAAAAACAGACACGCAAGGGAGGGATAATTATGAACCGGAAAATAAATGATGTATGACGGTTTTAATGTCGAAGACATCATATGTTTATAGAAAAACGATGTTGTGTTTCAATTCGACTCCCCTTTGGTGTCGCACAAGAGGTGTATATTGCTTCTATAAACATTTGAGCTCTTCGAGGTAGAACCGCATCTCTCCTGTGTGCCTTCTTAAATTGACGACATTTGCTTTAGCTTCATCCTTAACAATTTCCGTCGGTTAAAACCGACGGAAACGGGAACAGGGCGGTTTAGCGAACCCTGCCAGGGTTGCGCTACGAACGTGTCTCGGCGGAGACGGTGTTTTCGTTTCGGTAAAGACGATGTGTGTGTTTCGGTGAAGAAGCGCGGATCGTTTCGGTGATAAAGACGTCAATAATTGAAACCGGGATTTTTCACAGGATTCACAGGATTTTTAAAATTGACTGCGTCGAACTTACGTTTGACTGCGTCGGTTTTCAATTCGTGCGATTTGTGGATAAAAAAATATTCGGGGATAAAATATAACGCATTAAATGCAGGATTTCAACGCGATTTTTGTAGTGAACAGAGAACATCGAACAGCTCATTGTTCACAGTTTATAGTTTTTTATTACCTTTGTACCGTTTTTTTACGATTATTTTGAGAAAATGTATACGATAATTCGTCCGTTGTTATTTTTGCTCTCCGCCGAAAAAGCGCATGGAGT
>JAISSE010000013.1 GCA_031273285.1 Prevotellaceae bacterium | reverse complement strand
CCGAACCGGATGTTGAAAGCATCCGCAGGAAGCCATTCGCCATACAATTCATGAAGTCCCGGATTCGGGCCGAAATCGTACATCAACATGTAGCCGAATTGCTTTTCAAGGCCTAACTTCCCCGTTGCAAACAGGATAGCACGCGCCAGATCGAACGAGTTATTGCTCGTCATACGCACTTGTCCCCGGTCGGGATATTCACTGCTGTTGGCGATAATCTGACCATAGCCGAAAAGTTGAATGGCGTCGCCGGTAAAAGCGTTTTTAGTTTTTTGAATGACTGAAGGTTCTTGAGCAAAGGATGTGATAGCCGCCATAAACATACATACAGCCAATGCTATCCGGATTGCTTCATGTTTTTTGAGAAAATAATCCATAACAATTTATCATATATGAATGCAAAGGTAATGAATAAAATTCATAATGAAAAAATCCCGGTCACCGGAGTGTCATGTCTATGTTATCCCATCAAAAAATGCAACCGGTTCTGCAAATTCACTTCCGCCATACCGCCGTCCACATCCAGATACAGAAGGTTCATATTGGGGTAGAACTTTTTCAAGCGTTTCTCAATCCCTTTTGCCACGACATGATTGGCGATGCATCCGAAAGGTTGGATGCAAACGACCCGATTAATCCCGCTTTCGGCATAACAGGCTACTTCGGCGGCAATCGACCAGCCTTCGCCGAATTGATTGGACAAATCCAATATCCCGGAAGCATATCGCGCTTTCGTGAAAATAGATTCCGCCGGATAATAAAACCGATAATTCCGCATTATCCGCGCAATTCGATTTATCCGGGTATTCATATATCTCCAAAATACAGGATTCAGAGCCTGTTGTATTACGCTGTTTCTTTGCAATCCGTTATCGACATTGATTTGCGAATTGACAAAATACTGCATCAGAAAATCAAGAACGGGAGGCGTCACAACTTCCATTTCTTTCGAACGCAACCAATCGGAAATATACGCCTGACCGTAATTATTGTATTTCACATAAATTTCCCCAATCAGTCCTATTTTGGTTAACTCTTTGTCATGTATGCCGATGTTGTTGAAATCGGCGACCGCTTGTTGCAAAAGCTTGAGCAAAGTACGATAATTGTTGTTCTTTGCCGCCTCAACGCCGCAATGAATATAAAAATCAAACGTTTCCTGCGTTTCTCCTTTCCGTTTTTCCCTTACGATGGTCGAGTTATACATTTGTTGCAGGGCGTCGGCATACAGAAGTGAATATATCAATATCCCGCCGACTTTCAAAAGGGGAAACCTGAACGCTTTCTGCTCATTTTGATACACTTGGCCCGTGGCAATGGCGACAACGGGGATGTGGGAAAATCCTGCGTTTTTCATTCCCGCTTTCAGTTGCGACAGATAATTGGTCGCCCGGCACTGACCGCCCGTCTGGGTAATGGCGACCGCGACATCGTTCAAATCATATATTCCCGATTGCAGGGCGGTAATAATATCGCCCAACACCAATGTCAAGGGATAGCAAACTTCGTTGTGACCGTATTTCAAGCCTGTTTCCGCAGAAGCTTTGGTCGTTTTCGGCAGGTTCACAATCTTATATCCGGCCAATTCGCCGATTGCGGGAATGAAGGGCGACAGGAAGTCGGCAAACCAAGGGGCAAGAATCGTTTTCCTTCGGTCGTTCTTGCCGTAAGTTCGTTCGTAAGCCCGGTAAACGGAACGATTCCGCGTTGTCCGCACCCCTTGGGCAGTCAACGATTCGATGAGGGAACGCAATCTCAATCGGATGGAACCCGTAGCGGCTATCTCATCAATTCTCAAGAGGGTATGGTTTTTCCCGCCCTGTTTCAAAATGTCTCCGATTTCATTCATGAAGAACGAATCGGGACCGCAACCAAACGAGTTTAATTGAATCAGTTGCACATTGGCCGGCAATTGGGCGACCTGCATGGCGGCCTGCACCACCCGATTGGGATACGACCATTGGGAAACCATATTCAATCGAGAGAATCCGAGGTCTTCTTCCGAACGGAAAACATCGTCCGTCAATACGTGAACGCCCAAATCGGACAGTATTTGTCCCGTCTTTTGGTGAATCAGCGGGTCGGCATGATAGGGTCGTCCCGCAACGATAAACACAAGTTCATTGCTTTCGATATACTTGTCGAGCAACGCTTTTTGCGTTTCCCGCAATTCTTGTTTCACGCTTTCCCGTTCCTCGATGGCTTTTTCAAAGGCATCTTGAAAAACCGTTTTGGAGACGCCAAGTGACGAAAAGTAAGCCAAACAAGCTTTTTTAAGCGTCTGATTGTTGTGGAAACTGATGACGGGTTTATCAAACGGTATTCCGTAGGTTTCTTCCGGCTCCATCGAACTCCGAACAACGTCGGGATAACCGCTTACAATCGGACAGTTGAATGAATTGGATGAATGCGCCCATTCTTTTTCTTCCTTGATAATCATCGGATAAAAAAGGCGGTTTACGCCCATTTCCACCAAAGAGAGGATATGCCCGTGAACCAGTTTGGCAGGAAAACAGATGTTGTCGGACATTACGCTTCCAACTCCTTTCCTGTAAAGGGAAAAGGTGGATTCGGGAGAAAGAACGACTTCAAATCCGCACCCGGTAAAAAGGGTGCGCCAGAACGGATAATTCTCGAACAGGTTCAATACGCGGGGAATACCAATCCTCACCCCCTCACCCCTTCCCCTCTCCAAATGGATAGGGGAAGGGGGTGAGGAAAACAGTAACTCGTTTTTCATTTCAAAGGCATTGTATCCTTTTTTCGGCGCGCTGTTTGGGTTGTAAAAGACCTTTTCGCATTTGTTTCCTGCATGGCATGTATTGCCGTTTGCAAATTGAAACCGCAATACGGAACATTTGTTTGTGCATCCTTTGCAATGCAATTCCTTGGTATTGATGGCGTTTATATCGGGTAAGGATTCTTTTCCCGTAAATCGGGTTTGGTGATGAATCGCCTGCATTTGTTTGGCGTACAATGCCGCTCCCAGTGCGCCCATTAATTCGGGATGGTCGGTTGAAGTTACCGATTTTCCCGACAACAATTCCAGCGCGCGATAGAGGGCGTTGTTGCGGAAAGCGCCTCCCTGCACAACAATGTGTTCTCCCAATTGATTCAGATTCGATATTTTCAGCACTTTGAAAAGGCAGTTTTTCACGACGGAATAAGCCAATCCTGCGGCAATATCTCCCAATGCGGCGTTCTCACGCAAGGATTGTTTCACCTTGGAATTCATGAACACGGTGCAACGGGTGCCCAAATCACTCGGATATTTTGCCAAGCAAGCCAAACGGGTAAATTCCGAAAGCGACAGATTCATGGTGGCGGCAAAATTCTGTAAAAAGGAACCGCAACCCGACGAACAGGCTTCGTTCAGTTCGATATTGGATATAACGCCTTTGTCGGTAAAAATGGATTTCATATCCTGTCCGCCGATATCCAAGACGAAAGAGACTTCAGGGTCAACGTATTGCGCTCCCGAAAGATGAGCCATCGTTTCCACGATTCCATAGTCGAGGTTCAGCGCCGATTTCATCAAGTCTTCGCCGTAACCCGTTGCTGCAGAAGAAAGAATATTCACTTTGACGCCTTTCTCTTCGGCCTCTTCATAGAAACGGGTCAATCCTTCCAGCGCTTTTTTCAGGGGATTTCCTTCGTTCTTTTCATAGAAAGTATAAATCAGGCGCGATTCTTCGTCCATGACAAGGATTTTCGTTGTCGTAGAGCCTGAGTCAATGCCTAAGAAGGCGTTTATTTCCTTTTGTGTTCCAAGAGGCTGTTTCTGCAAACGGATTATTTTTCGGTTTTCCCGCCATTCCGCGTATGCTTTTTCATCCGCAAACAAAGCGGGCAAAGTATCTTTCCGCTCGTTGACAGCCGTTTTCAATTGCTCGATAAGCTTCGGCAAATCGTGAAAGGAAGAAGCATGTAAAGCCGTTCCCCAAGCAGGAAAATATTCGCTGTTTGCGGGAAGAATCAAATCCGCATTTTCAAGGGGCAATATTTCGGCGAAAGCATTGCGCAAAGCAGGCAGAAAAGTCAACGGGCCGCCGATGCACACAATTCCCGAACGAATATCGCGACCTCTGGCCAAGGTAGTAATGCTTTGCAAAGCGACCGTATGAAGAATGGACATCGCAATATCGGGAAGGGGGACATTCCGTGCAATCAGGTTTTGCACGTCCGTTTTGGCAAATACGCCGCAACGGGATGCCACGGGATATATTTTCCCGTGCTGCAAGGCCCGGTATCCCAATTCTTCCACTGTGAGGTGCATTAAATCGGCCATTTGGTCGATGAATGCGCCCGTTCCTCCCGCGCAATTGCCGTTCATGCGGATGTCGGGCTGTTTGTCGCGGTCGAAAAATACCATTTTGGCGTCTTCACCTCCCAAATCAATCAGGGCGCGGGCGTTGGGATGTTCCTGTTTGATAACTTCGATGGAGGCGACCACTTCCTGAACAAACGGGATGCCGATAAGCGCCGCCATTCCCATTCCGGCCGACCCTGTCATGGCTACCGCAAATTCCGTATCGGGGAATTGTCGCGCAATCGTATTCAGTTCTTCGGTCAATATTCGGCTGACATCGGCTTTGTGCCGTCTGTAAATTTTGTAGATAATCTCGTTTAGAGGGTTCAGGATAACGACTTTCAGCGTAGTGGAACCGATGTCGATTCCCATCCTGAAACTGTTTTTTGTCTTCATACTGTTATGGGTATATTTAATTTAAACGATTGTTTAATTCAAGGGCAAAAAAATTTAGGGTTTTAATGCATCCAGCACAAATCGAATCACATAGTGTTTGTGTTGTTTCAGGAAAGCATGATATTCGGCAACCGAAATATCGGATATTTTCATCACAAACTTCCCGAATGTGAACGGGAAAACAGATAAAGAGATGATATTCAAGCCTAAATCAACGGCAGATGTTTCTTTGATTGTTCCTTTCCTGTATTCCTCTTCCAAACGGCTGGAGAGGTGGTAAAATATCTCTTTAGGTATCCGGTTCTTTATTTTTTCGACTAATTGTTCGGAATTGCGATTTATTTCGTTGAGGATAAAAATCGGTATCTGGGGATACTCGGCCAGCAGTTCGTAGTAGGCATTTATCCAAGCCTCAATCAGTTCAAATATCGGCATATCCGAACGCAAAATCGCAAAAACCCGTTTCACAAGGATGTCGAATGCATCTTCAAAAATGATTTCGAAGAGATGATGTTTCGACTGGAAATAATAATTGATGTGAGCGATGTTCGTATCCGAGGCCGCCGCAATATCGCGGACGCTTACGCTGTTGTAGCCGTCTTTGATGAACAGTTCGCGGGCGACGCTGAGTATCCGCTCTTTCACATCCAAGGTATGTAATTGCTTTGCCATAATGTTGAAATTTTCGGCAAAGTTAAACAAGTGTTTAAATATATCCAAATAATTTTGGGAATTATTTTGTATTGAATTTGCGGTTTACGGATTTACACACGTCTTGTTGCAGTTCTAACGATTTATAACTACTTTTGTTAAATATTCAATCCACATCATGGAAATCGTAAAACAAAACAATTTTGAAGAATTGATAGACAATGTTTATCAAACGCATTATCTGCTGCAACAAAATGCCCAAAAAGCAGTTAACTTAAACTTGACTAT
>JAISSE010000328.1 GCA_031273285.1 Prevotellaceae bacterium | reverse complement strand
TGTTTATAGAAGAAATGTACATCTCTGTTGTGCGACCCCGAAGGGGTCGAATTGAAACACAACATCGTTTTTCTATAAACATATGATGTCTTCGACATCAAAACCGTTATACATTATTTATTGTTCATCCCTTAATATGGTTGTTTTTTCAAACGCAAAGTCCGCAAAGAATTTTCGCAAACGTAAGTTCGGCGTAGGAGCGCAGTATTATTTTACAGGATTAACAGGAAAACATTTTACAGGATTTTCAGGATTTACATGATGAGACGCCCTCATCGTACAAATCCTGAAAATCCTGAAAATCCTGTGAAAAAAAACTGTTAATCCTGCAAACTAATCCCGCGTGTCCGGCATTGTCAATTATTAATTGTTAATTGTCAATTGAACTCAGTTGTCTCCCATTTTCAGTACGGCAAGAAAAGCCTCCTGGGGCACTTCCACGTTTCCGACCTGCCGCATGCGTTTCTTTCCTTTTTTCTGTTTCTCCAGCAGTTTTCGTTTACGGGTAATATCGCCCCCGTAACATTTGGCAAGCACATCCTTTCGCAGAGCTTTCACCGTTTCGCGGGCAATGATTTTAGCGCCTATTGCCGCCTGTATCTTTATTTCGAACTGTTGGCGGGGGATAAGGTCTTTCAGTTTTTCGCACATTCTGCGACCGAAATCGTAGGAATGTTCTCTGTGTATGAGGCTCGACAGAGCATCGACCGGTTCACCGTTCAGCAGAATGTCCAGTTTGACCAGATCGGCAGGATGATATTCGCCCACCGTATAGTCGAACGAAGCATACCCTCTTGAGATGCTTTTGAGTTTGTCGTAGAAATCAAAAACTATTTCGGACAGCGGCATGTCGTAAGTCAGTTCCACCCTGTCGGTTGTGATGAAATGCTGTGATTTCAGCACCCCTCTTTTGTCGAGACAGAGTTTCATCACCGTACCGAGATATTCGGTTTTTGTAATCACCTGCGCATGAATATACGGCTCGTCCACTCTTTCGACAAGATTGGGAGCCGGCAGCCCCGACGGATTGTGAACGACAATCATGTCGCCCCTGGTTGTAAGCACATTGAAGGATACGTTGGGGACGGTCGTTATCACATCCATGTCGAACTCGCGGTAAAGCCTTTCCTGAACTATCTCCATGTGCAGCAGTCCCAGAAAACCGCATCGGAAGCCGAATCCCAGAGCCAGCGAAGCCTCCGGTTCGAAAGTCAGCGAAGCATCGTTCAGCTGCAATTTTTCCAGCGACGCCCTCAAATTTTCGTATTCGTCCGTACTTGTGGGATACAGACCGGCAAAAACCATCGGCTTGACGTCCTCGAATCCGGAAATAGCCGATTCGCAGGGTTTTTCGACATGCGTTATCGTGTCGCCGACCTTGACTTCCGACGCCGTTTTTATTCCGGAAATAATATATCCCACATCTCCTGCCCTGACTTCCGTTCTGGGAATCAAATCAAGCCTTAGCGTACCGATTTCGTCTGCCTGATATCCCTTTCCGGTCGCGAAAAACTTGACTTTGTCGCCTGCCCGCAGGGTGCCGTTTATCACTTTAAAATAAGCGATTATCCCTCTGAACGAATTGAAAACGGAGTCGAAAATCAAAGCCTGCAAAGGCGCTTTTTCATCACCCTTCGGCGACGGGATTCTATCGACGATAGCCCGCAGTATTTCGTCCGTCCCGACACCGGTTTTGGCGCTTGCCGGTATAATATCTTCGTGTTTGCAGCCGAGCAAATCGACGATCTGGTCTTTCACTTCGTCCACCATGGCGGCGTCCATGTCGATTTTGTTAAGCACGGGAATGATTTCCAAATCGTGTTCGAGCGCAAGATAGAGGTTCGAAATAGTCTGCGCCTGTATCCCCTGCGTAGCATCGACAACAAGCAAAGCCCCTTCGCAGGAGGCAATGGCTCGCGATACTTCGTACGAAAAATCGACATGTCCGGGGGTATCTATCAGGTTGAAAATATATTTTTCGCTATCCTGAAAATATTCCATCTGTATGGCGTGACTTTTTATAGTTATGCCTTTTTCGCGTTCCAGATCCATATCGTCCAGAACCTGATCGTGAAATTCTCTTTCGTTCAAAGTCTGCGTAGCCTGAAGCAAACGGTCGGCTAATGTGCTCTTACCATGGTCGATATGAGCTATAATGCAAAAATTTCGTATATTCTTCATCTTTTCCATCACAGGATTTTACTTGTGTTTTAGCATAAAATCCGAACTGCAAAAGTAGTAAAATTTCACGACAATAGAGATTGGAATTGAAAATGTCGGACAACCCTCGCGGTCGCCCGACGTGGCGTGGCGTGGCGCGCCACGTCTCCACAATGCCGCGACCGTAAAGGCAGGCAAATCCTGTTAAGGGAACTCCTAAAAACTGCTTTTTCGGCGTTCGACTTCAATTTTTAAATCCTCATTTACAATTAGTAAACTCCGGTTTAAAAATCTTGTCTGCCTTGAAAAATCGAGTTTTTAGTATCTTATTTTTTAATTTGATGTAATTTTTGGCATAATATACTAAC
>JAISSE010000268.1 GCA_031273285.1 Prevotellaceae bacterium | reverse complement strand
GTTTCTCCAAAAAAATCCCGTATTATCGCAGACAACTGTTCCGATTCCAGCAAAAAGCCGTCATGTCCGAAAACAGAGGACAGTTCCGCATATTGCGAATTTGGAATACAGTCGTGCATGAATTTCAATTCCGAAGCAGGAAACAGTATATCGCTGTCGATACCGACCAGCAATGTTTTTATTTTCAGAGAAGACAGCGCCTTTGCCGTTCCGCCTCTGAACCGTCCCGCATTATGACTGTCAATAGCTTTCGTCATTATTACGTATGAATAGGCATTGAATCTGTCGGCAAGTTTTTTCCCCTGATATCTTTCGTATGATGCGGCTCTGTCGGCAAATATCACATCGTCATCTTCTTCATACTGTGTGCTGTTATATCCGTCATAGCTTCGATAGCTCAGCAAAGCCGTCGCCCTCGCGGCTTTCATTCCTTCCAGTCCTCCCTCCGGAATATCGTCGAAATAGGTTTTATCGGCAAATACCGACATGCGCTGTGCCTCGTTAAAAGCTGTTCCCCAGGGCGTAACCCTGCAATTTGTCGCTATAAGAATCAGCCTGTCGATATTTTCCCTGGCAGACATGGCGTATTCAAGTGCCTGAAAACCGCCGATCGAGCTTCCTACCACCGCATATATCCGTTCTATACCCAAATATTCCCTGAGTTTATCGTGAGCGGCAACCATGTCTCTGACGGTTACGCAGGGGAATTTGCCGAAATACGGATTTCCCGTTTGAGGATTGACGGAAAGAGGTCCCGTACTGCCGTAACATGAGCCTATAACATTCGCGCATACAACAAAATAATCCTTCCCGTTGAAAAATTTGTCATCGCCGACCATTCCGGGCCACCAGTCTTCGGCATTCGAATTGGCGGTCAGTGCATGACAAATCCAGATGATTTTGGCGGATGCTGTCAAAGTACCCAGAGTGTGATATGTTATTTCAATATCATTCAGGACTCCGCCTGCTTCTAAGGGGAAGGCACCCGGAAATACGATGTGATTTTCTTTCATTGCCTGTCGGTCGAAGTTTTTACGGCAAAATGAATATCGGGAATTTTTGCTATCTCAACGGGAGTAATTTCCACTTTATACGCTGCTTTGGGTATCCGTACCGATTCCATGAAAGTGATGACAGACCGTGCATACTGTTGTGTCATAGTCTGTTCCCGCTCATTATTCAGGTGATATAACGAGATTGTCGCCATGTATTCGGGATTGTTTTCCAACACTTTCACAACGCACGAGAGCTCGCCCGACGCTTCGGGCGACAGTGACGATTCGCCTTCGTTGAACAGCAGATTCGGCATGGGGATTTTACCCGTTTCTTTCAGAGGCACCGGTCGCACGTCCGTAGTTTGTTCGATTCGGCTTGCATCTGCCTTCCATACCGTATAATAGTAAAAATAGTCCTTCAATGTTACGCTGACGGCATATTTGCAGTCTTTTCTTGTACTGAACTCATATTTGCCAAAGTCCACGGCAGATACGGCAACATTATCGTCCCTGACGGTAAGATTTTTTACCTCGACAGTTGCCGCAAATCCCTGATCCGACACAATATCTTTCACATTGATCACCCCCGAACGCATGTCGGGTTTAAGATTAACGAAATGATACCTTTCCGGAAATTCCACATAATCACCGAACTTGACAATTATGTTTTCCTTTATATAGTTTTCCTTATACAGTTCGATATCAACATTTTCTAATATCGGAGCAACGACACGGTACCTGCCCTCGCCGATTTTCGATACTTTGGCGGTCTTGGTTTTCTCGTAAGCCTGTACCTCGGCGTCAATGAATTGATTCGAAAGGGCATCCCGCACGGTTATATTCACAATCATTTTGTCGATCAGTACGACGTCTTTTTCAATCGTCCGTCCCTGTGTATTATCGGCAGTATTAATGTTTTCAAACCGTTGAGAGCCGTTTTTTGCCGCATAACTGATATTGTACGACCCGTCGTTGGGCAACACAACGGCATATTCGCCGGTTACGGGATTACTGCCCGATTTGCCGTATATATCGGATGTATAAGAGTTTGTGATTGTTATTTCGGCATCGACGGGGTTGCCGTCCTCGTCCTTCACAATGCCTTTCAACAGCGTGTACGGCTCGGAGACAGGAGCATCGCAGGAATGTATGCTGTACGTCGAACTGTCGATTTTACCCTTTGTAACAAAGATTTTACTGTTTCCGTAATCAATCGAAGGAGTAAATTCGTTATATTCCTTTGCGGTATTGTCAATCGGCGAAGGCGGCGCCCATATGTTTTTACCTGCCGAAGTCGAATAAAATATGTTGTATTTTTTCTTTCTCCTTTCCGAAAGCCTGTCGGTTGAAAACCATAATGTTTCCCCCGTCGGAGAGATGTGCACATGCTTTTCGCATCCCGTGCTTATCGGCGCAGGCAAAATCTGCGGAACTGACCATCCCGAAATATCAACTTCGGAGGTGTAAATGTTATAGCAGTCGTCCTCAATTCCGCGTCTGGTAAAGTAAATCGTAAGATTATCCGCCGAAAGCGAAGGCGACATTTCGTCATGTTCGCTATTTATTACGGGCGACAGAAGGACGGGTTTCGACCACGAATCACCCTTTTTTTCGGAACGGAAAATATCGAATCCCCTGGCGCCCGGAAGATTGGCGCTGAAATACAGGGTTTGCCCGTCGTATGCCAAAAAGGGAGTTTTCACGATGTATCCTTTTACGTATTCGTTAAACGAATCTTCGCTTATCCCTTCGCTCCATGCTCCCGATTCGCTTATTGTGGCTTTATACAGAGCATGTTCGCCCGATTTTTCCGCAGTGTAGTACATCACGCTGCCTTCCAGATTTATCGTAATACCCGTAACATTACCCGTTTGCGCAGCCAGAACGGACGAACCGGACAGGACAAACAAAAAAAACTTCAATCGGAGTACAGTCATATTCATGCAATTTCATTGTTTAAAAACCCAAAACTTCTCTCATCGTAAAAAATCCCTGTTTGCCCGCAGCAAATTCGGCGGCGATAACTGCTCCCAGAGCGAACCCGTCCCGACTTTTCGCTTCGTGACGTATGGTTATCAGGTCAATGTCGTTTTCGTACAGGACGGAATGTATGCCGTAAACCTCTCCTTCCCTGACGGCGGAAATATGCAGACTGTTCGCCTCTTTCTCCAGCGACCATTTTTCCAGATTAATCTGATTCAAAACATCTTCCGCCAAAGTTACCGCCGTTCCGCTCGGAGCGTCTTTCTTGTGAACATGATGTATTTCTTCGATGGAAACGTTGTAGTCGGGATAATTTTTCATCACCTCCGCAAGTTTCCTGTTTACATGGAAAAATATGTTGACTCCGAGACTGAAGTTGGACGAATAGATAAACGCGAGTTTTTGTTTTTCGCATAATTGTTTCGCCTCTTCCAGCCTGTCGAGCCAGCCCGTCGCGCCGCAAACCACCGGCACCCCCGAATTTAAAGCAGCGGAAACGTTATGAAAAGCCGTTTCGGGTCCGCTGAATTCAATCGCGATATCCGACGATTTGAACAGGTCGGAATAGAGATCGTCCGTATTGTCCTTATCTATTCTGACTGTAATCGAATGCCCCCTCCGAACGGCAAAACGCTCTATCGTTTTACCCATTTTACCGTATCCTATTAATGCTATCTTCATCTTTTTCAGATATTATACAATTATTACATCTTTGCAAAGATATTAAAATAATAGGAAATGCGAA
>JAISSE010000248.1 GCA_031273285.1 Prevotellaceae bacterium | reverse complement strand
TTATATCCGAAAAATCGGCATACGTGCCGTACCGGTTCAGCGCGCCCGCTTCGTTCGGGCTGGGGCTGCTACACGAAAACAAACGTCACGGACGCCGGAAAACAAACGCCTTTTTCCACTCGAACGTCATTCTTATGGGCGCTTCGCTCAGCGATTACTATATGGCGGGCAACAGAAACTATAATCTGGCGAACGGTTTCAGCTGGCAGATGGGCGTAAACTTCCACGGAGGAAAGATATTCGGCGCCGCTCTGACTTACGGGGGATTCCTGTTTTTCACCTGGCAGGGATACGACAGTGATATCGACTGGAACACGGTGAACCCGCGCACCCTGAACGCTCAGGGCGACGAATCGCAGGCTCTTGCGCAGGCTGTGCGTTTCAAGATGTCGCTGAAACTATCGGACAGGCTCTACCTCACCGGAATGTTCTCCAACTTTTTCCGCGAAACGGACTACCGCTATTTCGACAGGGTATTTTCCCAAACCTCCGAAGGAAAACTGATGCTTACATGTAAGTTCTAAGATATATGCGCGCAACGCATCCTCTTGAAGAAACTGACGGTTCGGTGCGAAACGAGAGGACGCGGATTTGTTTTGTGTTTGCAGAATTATTTATATCTTTGTGTTGCAAAGATATATTCAAAATTACAGATATGCTTGATAAAGGATTTAAATACTATTGGACAATCAGGAAGAACTGGTAAAAAAGTACAACGGGAAATTTCAAAGTCACGTTTCCGTTCGCGCGTGGAGCATATATTCGGATTTATGGAAATCTCAATGAACGGGATGTATCTCAACAGTATCGGCATCAGGCGTGCCACAGCGATCATCGGTCTGGTGAATCTTACTTACAATATGTTCCGTAAAATTCAACTTCCGCCCGTCGCGGTATAATAGTGTCCCGACGTGAACACATCTGTCTGTTAAATGATTAATTATGCGAATATTATGAAAAAGATGGGAAAATGAGGTTAAAGTAAATGAGATTGTGATCGCTATGGAAAATCAAAAAAACGGGGTGAAAATAATTGAGAGAGGATTAATGAGTTTTTAGGAGTTCCCTTATTTTTCATTACTTTAACCCATGCACCTCATACTATCCCATGCAAGCCATATTACCCTATGCAAACTCTACTTCACCCTATGCAAATCTTACTTCGCCCTATGCAAACTCTATCGAAAATCTGTTTCGGGCGTTCATCGTTTATCGTTTATAGTTCATCGTTCATCGTTCATATTTGTCCTCAAAACAGAAAAATCGGAGATACAAACATCGCCCGACACAGCGGAAACAGGACTTTTCAAAAAGAATTTCAGCCCTCTAATTTGCTTTTTGACAATGGGCTAACAGGTACCGACGATTTTTCGTATGTATGTAATCAATATTTTTTAATTATATTTGCATCCGTAAAATTAAAAATTCGGAAGTATAAACAAGTAAATATCGAAACCGTCATAATGCGACAAGACAATTTAGTAATAGTAGAATCTCCGGCAAAAGCCAAAACAATAGAGAAATTTTTAGGTGACAATTTTCTCGTCAAATCAAGTTACGGACATATACGGGATTTGGCAAAAAAAGATTTAGGTGTTGATATAGAGCATAATTACAAACCGGAATATATAATTTCGGAAGACAAGCACGCGGTTGTAAGGGAACTCAAAAAACTCAGCAGGGAAGCGCAGACCGTCTGGCTGGCTTCCGACGAAGACCGCGAAGGAGAGGCAATTGCCTGGCATCTTCAGGAAACTTTGAATCTGGATAAAAACAAGACCAACAGAATTGTTTTTCACGAGATAACGAAAAATGCCATTCAAAACGCGATAAAAAACCCGCGAAGCATTGATATTAATCTGGTTGATGCACAGCAGGCACGCCGGATACTTGACCGGCTGGTAGGGTTCGAGGTATCGCCGATTCTGTGGAAAAAAGTAAAACCCGCGCTTTCGGCAGGCAGAGTCCAGTCCGTCGCCGTACGGCTGATTGTCGAAAGAGAACGGGATATCATAGGGTTTAAACCGGAATCGTATTACAAAGTTTCCGCAATATTCAATCCCGACTCCGCCGACGACAAGTTCACCCTCAAATCGGAGTTGAATGTCCGATTCAAAACGCTTCAGGAGACCGAAGCATTTCTGAATCACTGCAAATCGGCGCAGTATTCCATTTCGGGAATCGAGAAGAAACCCGCAAAAAAATCGCCCTCGCCACCGTTCACAACCTCAACCCTGCAACAGGAGGCGTCAAGAAAATTCGGTTTTTCCGTCGGGCAAACCATGACCATCGCCCAGCGTCTGTACGAAGCGGGAAAAATCACATACATGAGGACGGATTCCACCAATCTGTCGTCGTTTGCCGTTGATGCGGCGAAAAACACAATCACAAGTCTTTACGGCGCAAAATATTCCAAGGTACGTCAATATAAGACGAAATCGAAAGGCGCGCAGGAAGCCCACGAAGCGATACGCCCCACCGAACCGGGGAATCCGACAATCAGCGGAACCGCACAGGAGAAAAAACTGTACGAGTTAATCTGGAAACGAACCGTCGCATCCCAAATGAGCGATGCTTCTCTGGAACGGACGGTTGTTACAGTATCCGTATCGGGCAGCGACCATAAATTTCAGGCTGTCGGAGAAGTTCTGCTGTTCGACGGATTTCTTAAAGTATATATCGAATCGAACGATGACGAAACGGAAGACAGCGGTTCCGAAAACCTTCTGCCGCCATTGAAGGAAAATCAGAAGCTCGTTTATACCGAAATAGAAGCGACGGAGCGCTTTACGCAACATCTCCCAAGATATACCGAAGCAAGTCTGGTCAAAAAAATGGAAGAACTCGGAATCGGTCGTCCATCGACTTATGCGCCAACCATTTCGACAATCATACGACGCGGATACGTAACAAAAGAAGACCGCACCGGAGAACAGAGGGAATATCTGAAAATTTCCCTGCAAAAAGGCGTTATAAAAAAAGAGCGGAAACAGGAAACCGCGGGAAGCGAAAAATCAAAACTTTTCCCAAGCGATATCGGTATGCTGGTCAATGATTTTCTGATGGAAAACTTCAGCAATGTCATTGATTACAACTTTACCGCCGATGTCGAGGGACAATTCGACGAAATCGCGTCGGGTGAACTGGAATGGACAAAAATGATAGATACGTTCTACAAGCCTTTCCACAACGATGTTGAAAAGTCGAAAGAATCCTCCCGCCCGCCGACTTCAGGAAGAGTGCTCGGCACCGATCCGAAAACAGGCAAACAGGTGTCGGTCAGGATAGCGCGTTTCGGTCCCATCGCCCAGCTCGGCGTTTCCGACAACGACGAGGCGGCGGATAAACCCGTGTACACAAGTCTCAAAAAAGGGCAGCTAATCGAAAGTATTTCGCTGGAAGAAGCGTTGAAACTTTTCGATCTGCCGCGCAACATTGGCACCTATGAAGGTGAAACACTGATTGTGGCTGTCGGAAGATTCGGACCTTACGTGAGATTCGGAAAACAGTTTGTCTCGCTCGGCAAAAGCGATGACCCCTACACCGTTACGGTAGAAAGGGCAATAGAACTCATCGAAGAAAAACGATTGAAAGACAAAGAAAAAACGATAAAGGATTTCGGAAATATCAAAGTCCTGAACGGACGCTTCGGTCCGTATATCTTTTTCGAAGGTAACAACTATAAATTGCCCAAGGATGCGGACAGGGACAGTCTGACAAAAGAAAAATGCGAGGAACTGATTCAGCAGCAGGGCGTAAAACCACCAAAGGCAGATAAATCGGCAAAAGCCGCCAAATCCGCGGCAGGTAAACCGGCAAAGGCGGCAACAACAGCTAAGAAAGCCGTTTCCGTAAAAAAAACAAAAAAATGAATTTACTGTTAGTATATATATAATAGGTATGGATAATATTTTTGAAATAATTGACCCTGTAGACAGAAAAAGTTTCGATATAAAATCGGACAGTAAACATCTGCTTGTCAACAAAGTCGATTTTTCCAAACATATCCTGCCCGAAACAAAAATCGCAATACTCGGAACAGGCGACGCCTCGACGTCCGTCAGGCAGTCGCTCTACGGACTGTATTGCGGATATGAAATAAGCATATCCGATTTGGGGAACCTGCCTTTATCCGGCAAAGATAAACTCGGGGAAATTTTAAAAACGCTGTCCGACAGCAATATTCTCACCATTCTTATCGGCAGTTCCGCCGACAGCCTGCCCGTCTGCATTGATTCCCTGAGCGGCGGGAAAAATATTTCGGCAAGTATGGTTGTTCCGGCGATTGTACGTTCCGATTTTACGGATTCGCTTATAAACAACCGTTTCGAGAATTTGTTCAATATGAATTTCATGGCTTATCAGACATATTTGAGCGACCCCGAAATATTGAGCAAACTTTCGTCCAATTATTTCGAGACGTTAAGGCTCGGCAAATTCAGGGAAGACAGCGGAATATACGAGCCGGCTTTGCGCGATTCGCATATATTCGGTATGGACATGGCTTCGGTCAGAAAAGCCGATATTGCCGACTCATCATATTCGGGACCAAACGGTTTGTATGCGGAAGAAGCATGTTTGATTGCTCGATATGCAGGGATTTCGGACAATCTGAAAATCGCGAACATATTTTGCATGAACGAAACCGAAAAAAACGGTCGGACAAATGCACTAATTGCGCAAATCGTATGGCATATTATCGACGGATTTGCAAATCGAACACACGAAATAACGTTAAATAATGTGAATGGAATCAAAAAATTTCTTGTAAATTTGGAGCAGCCGGCAGTCCGGCTGGTGTTCTACCATAGCGATGTTACGAACCGCTGGTGGATGGAAATTCCGGAAAAAAACGGCAAAAAAACATTGATTATTGCCTGTACGGAAGACGATTATAAAATTGCCCGCAAGCATGAAGTCCCTCTAAGATGGATTTGGTATCAGCAAAAACTGGCAAATAAAAATTAATATTTATTAACAATAAGGAATTGTAGCACTTGTTTATACTAAAAAAAATATGTTACTTTGCGCGGTATTTGAAACTCAAAATCGAGGGCAAATACGGCTTTTATTTGAGTAGAGTCGCAACGTTCTTTTTAATGTTTTACGGAGAGTACACGTTTTCGCAGACGGAACAAATGTTCAGCCAGACATATTTCAATCCGGCGTTTGTAAATCCGGCTTATGCGGGAAACGACACGAGCAGCTATTACAATGTGCTTGTGATGAATCGAAACCAGATGGCGGGAATCGAAATGTCGCCGGGGACAACAGTGTTGAACATCAACGGTCCCCTGAATATAGGAGGCATATCGGGAGGAATAACCGCCACATTTTACGACGACAGGTTGGGATTTCTGAACACTCCGGCATTTAATTTGGGATATGCGTACAGATTTGAATTGGAAAAAGGTTCTTTGAGTTTAGGTTTATCGGCAGGTATATTTTTCAGCGCTCTCAGTGCGGAGAGTTGGAGATTGCCCGACGGCGGCGGTTCCGATCCGGCGATCCCGACAGGGAAAGAGTCGAGACAAAGTTTCGATTTGGGTTTGGGCGCTTACTACAGACACGGCAGGTTTTATGCGGGGTTATCGGTAACGCATCTGGTTCGTCCGACCCTGGTTTACGGGGACAGCCCATCCAAGTTGCCTCAAAACTATTATCTCATGGGAGGTTATGGAATTTTATTCGAAAACCCCGAATTTGAGTTGAGGCCCTCACTGTTAATACTGTCGGATTTGAAAAGCGCTCTTTATTCCGTAAATGCGCTTCTTTTTTACCGGAACAAGTATTGGGCGGGACTGGATTACCGCTTTAAAAGCTCGCTGGGACTGCTTGCAGGCATGAACCTATTTCCCGAACTAAGAATAGGATACTCCTACAGTTATAATACCTCTTTATTAAGCAGGTTTGGAGGAAGTAATCACGAAATTATGTTAACGTACAGATTTTCGGTATATTTAGATAAAGGAAAACAGAAATATAAAAGTATAAGATATTTATAAAATTATGAACATGAAGAGAATAGTGATTTTATTTGCAGTTGTTCTTTTTGTAACCTCATGCGGAAACAAAGGGGG
>JAISSE010000231.1 GCA_031273285.1 Prevotellaceae bacterium | reverse complement strand
CGCTCAAAAAACACGGCTTGTTCAAAGGGACATATCTTGCCCTGAAAAGGATTTTATCGTGCCACCCGTGGGGAGGAAGCGGATACGACCCCGTTCCGTGATTTTTTTGTTTGTGATTTCCGAAATATTTTGTAATTTTGCATTTCGACAGTAAATAAATTGTTATGAATACGAAAGAATACAAAAATTCGATTATAATTGCAAATCCGATATACGACACCGTGTTCAAGCGGTTGATGGAAAACGAACGGATTGCGAAATTTTTTATCGGCACAGTGCTGGAAGAGGAAGTCATATCCGTGAAAATCAATCCGCAGGAGTTTACCTGCAGGAAGGGCGAAACGGCAGACCCGGCGCACGAGGGTACGGGCTATTCGATTTTTCGGATAGATTTTATGGCGACCATACAGACGAAAGAAGGCGAACGTAAAAAACTGCTGATAGAAGTACAGAAATCATGGGACGAGGAAGATTTGATGCGGTTTCGCAATTATCTTGCGGAACAGTATAAAAAAGTGGACAGGGTGAACGGAGTGGAAATAATTCTGCCCATTACCACAATCTATATTTTAGGTTTCAAACTTGCCGAAACGGAATGCGCCTGCGTCAAGGTGGAGAGAAATTACAGGGATATGATCAAGGGAAAATCACACGCTTCAAGAGCGTCTTTTATCGAAAAACTCACTCACGACAGTTATGTCATTCAGGCGGGAAGAATCACCGACGAACGTTACAGCACAAAACTGGACAAACTGCTCAGTCTGTTCGAACAGGATCATTTCGTTGTAGAAAATTCGGAAATAATCAAGCAGTATCCGTACCGTCCCGACGACGATGACATACAGCTTATCACGTCCATTCTGCACGAAATGGTCGCCGACCCCAAAGAACGCAAGGA
This sequence comes from Prevotellaceae bacterium, assembly GCA_031273285.1. Lineage (GTDB taxonomy): Bacteria > Bacteroidota > Bacteroidia > Bacteroidales > UBA932 > JAIRLF01. Next base: position 2,764 of record JAISSE010000231.1, on the reverse strand, counting down.
AATCGAAAAGGAGGAAGAGGCATTACGCACGATTGACTGTCTTTTCGGCAGAAAAAAACAGAGAGCAGAGACATATTATCGAAGAACAGGCGAAAGCCATTGAGGAAAAAGACAAAGCTCTTGCAGAGAAGGAAAAAGCCCTTGAGGAGCAGGCAAGACAAATCGCGGAACTTAAACGTCTTTTAAACCGGAATTGATAAATTGTTGCCCTGTTAAGTATTTTTATTGTAACTTTGCAGCCGATTTAAGAAAGTCATAATATAATTTGTATGTTTGAAAATTTATCGGAACGTTTGGAACGTTCGTTCAAATTGTTAAGAGGCGAAAGCCGTATCACGGAGCTGAATGTCGCCGAAACATTAAAAGATGTCAGAAAGGCGCTGCTGGACGCCGACGTCAGTTACAGAGTTGCAAAAACTTTCACCGACGAGGTCAAAATCAAGGCAATGGGGGCGAATGTCCTCACCGCAGTGAAACCCGGCGAGATGATGGTTAAGATTGTTCACGACGAACTTGTAGCCTTAATGGGAGGCGAAGCCGTCCCGATAAACATCAAGGGCGAGCCTGCGACAGTTCTGATTGCCGGCTTGCAGGGTTCGGGAAAAACAACTTTTTCCGGGAAATTAGCCGGTTATCTCAAAACAAAACGAGGTCGCACTCCACTGCTGGTTGCCTGCGACGTTTACCGTCCGGCGGCAATAGAGCAGCTCAAGATTCTCGGCGCACAAACGGGTGTCCCCGTATATACCGAGGAAGGAAATAAAAATCCCGTTGAAATTGCATCAAATGCAGTCAGACATGCAAAAATTCACGGATACAACCTTGTCATTGTCGATACCGCCGGACGTCTGGCAATAGACGAAGAGATGATGGCAGAAATAACTGCCATCAAGACAGCGCTCAATCCTCACGAAACACTTTTTGTTGTGGATTCCATGACCGGTCAGGACGCCGTCAATACGGCAAAGGAATTTAACGACAGACTGAATTTCGACGGCGTCGTACTCACCAAACTCGACGGCGATACGAGAGGCGGCGCAGCCCTGTCGATACGCTCGATAGTCAGCAAACCTATCAAGTTCATGAGTTCGGGCGAAAAACCGGATTCGCTGGATATTTTCTATCCCGAAAGGATGGCAAACCGTATCCTTGGGATGGGCGACATCGTGTCGCTTGTCGAAAAGGCTCAGGAACAGTTTGACGAAGAAGAAGCAAAAAAGTTCCAGAAGAAGTTAGTCAAAGACCGGTTCGATTTCAACGATTTCTACAAGCAGATTCAGCAGGTAAAGAAAATGGGGAATCTGAAAGACCTGATGGGAATGATTCCCGGCGTCGGAAAAATGATGAAAAACATGGAGATAGACAACGACGCTTTCAAAAACATCGAAGCAATGATCCGCTCCATGACCCCTTCGGAACGGGAACATCCGGATATCATCAACATAAGCCGCCGCAAACGCATCGCAAGCGGCAGCGGAACCGATATCGCACAGGTAAACCGCATGTTAAAGCAGTTTGAAGACATGAAAAAAATGATGAAAACGGTTGTCGGAAGAGGAATGAAACCAAACCTCAAAAAGTCCGGACGACGATAATTGACTGACGGAGATGGAATATTTTAAAACATGCAGGGGAATACCCGTATATATAAGCGACACAAAAAAAGGTGAAAAAACCGTCGTCCTGCTGCACGGATATCTGGAGACCGGCGAAGTATGGGCGAATTTCACGGAACTGCTGAAGCCTCATTTTCGCGTCATTGTCATGGATTTGCCGGGTAACGGACTGTCGGGAACAAACCGGAGCGAAAACAGCATGGAATTTATGGCGGATGTTGTAGCCGAAGTTTTGAATCATTCCGAAATCGACAGAGCAACCATCGTCGGGCATTCCATGGGCGGCTATGCGGCGCTGGCTTTTGCCGAAAAATACGGCGAATTGACGGAAAAGCTGTGTCTTTTTCATTCGACACCCAACCCCGATACCGAAGAAAAAAAGCAAAACAGAGACCGTGAAGCGGCGCTTGTCGAAGAAGGCAAACTGAATATGATTCTGAACGTCAATATCGCAAACATGTTTGCCGATGAAAATCTTCGGAGAATGAGAGACGCAGTCGCGATGATTTCCGAAAACGCCGGAATATCCGAACCCGAAGGAATCGTCGCCTGTCTGAAAGGCATGAAAAACAGGAAAGACATGAATCCGTTTTTAGCCGGATTCGACAAACCCCTGCTGCTGATATTCGGCAGAAAAGACAAATATATTTCCGAAAATACCGCGGCGGGACTGATTGAAAAATTCCCGAACGCCGAAATTCTGATGCTGGAAAACTCCGGTCATGCCGGCTTTCTGGAAGAACCGGAAATATGTGCTCAAAAATTAATCGAATTTATAAAATAATGGAAAATACAAGACAATTAAAAATCGCACGACAAATACAGAAGGATTTGGGCGAAATATTTCAGTTGCGGGGAATGGCTGCCTATCAGGGCGCAATGATAACCGTCAGCGAAGTGCGCATTTCTTCCGACCTGTCCGTTGCCAGAATATTCCTCAGCATATTTCCTTCGGACAAATCCGCCGATGTAATCGCAAAAGTGGAGCAGGAAACAGGAAAGATAAGAGCCGAACTGGGCAAAAAAGTCAGACATCAGCTGCGCATCGTTCCCGAACTGCACTTCCATGTCGATGAAACACTGGACAAACTGGAACGTATCGACGATTTACTGAAAAAATAGCGCGGTTTTTGTAAAATTCCGTTTTA
>JAISSE010000207.1 GCA_031273285.1 Prevotellaceae bacterium | reverse complement strand
CGGTTCTTTTATTTATCTGCGAAAATCCTTATAATCCGCGTCATCGGCGTGTTTACGAGACAGCCTTTAGCGCAAGCCGGATGCCAGTCTCCGATGTCGGCATCGCGTACCGATACGCCGAACGGACGGTGGTTTTTAACCCTCTGCAACAGTTGTCGCGCGAGGTGGACGACACCGCGATGCTCGCCGGCAGCGAGGCTTTTACGCAGACCCTGAGTTTCTACAACAGTGTGAAACAGGCTGCCCGCGACAATCAGCCCGGCGCTCAGGCTTTGTTCGACGAACTGAAAAAACGTTTTGCTGTCGGACGTCCCGGGAAGAAGGATGAAGGATGATGTATGAGGGATGATGTATTGGAAATGCCGCAGCATTCGGCGTATATCTTCGGAAAGTCTCAAAAATACCAGGAAAAGTCGTTGAGCGCTTTCCGGAGATATTTTTTATGCCGAAAAACATCCCCGTCATGCCGAAAAGCATCACCGTCATGCCTGAAAACGTCGTCGAAATACTTCCGAAGCTCGATTTAGTACTAAAAAGCATCCCGAAACTGTCATTTTGGCATTATGAAATACCTCGGAAGTATTATGAACTATGAACTATAAACTATAAACTATGAACTATGAACTATAAACTATGAACATCTGCGTATTGCGTCTGTTCTGTTTCATTAAAGCCGGTCATATTCGGGAATATCTTCCAGAAACAGATATTGCTGTTCGGTTTCCGAAAACTTGCAGCAGAAATGGGTTATGCCGTTGGTAACCACAAGATACGGTACATTAAGCTGTAGATTGTATCGAGCCAGCTGTTCGAATACCGCCTGCGTGATTTTCACTTCCGAAGCCTTGCATTCCACAGCCAGCAGAGGATCTCCCCGACGACTGTGCACAACAATATCGCTTCGCTTTGCCAGTCCGTTCAGTTCGAGCGACATTTCGACCCGAATCAGGCTTTTGGGCATTTTTTTCACCTGAATCAGGTATTGCAGAAAATTTTGCCGCACCCATTCTTCGGGCGTCAGAGCAACGTATTTGTTACGGACAAAATCGAAAATCAGCTTTCCTTTTTCCGAATTTTTGATTCTGTGTTCAAATGGCGGCAGATTCAGTTGCATGTCGGCTTTGTACTGATTATTTCTTCCGAAAACGGTTTCCGGTTGATACTTTTATCTTCGCAATAAATCCGCGCCATATTTCCGTCGATATTTTTCATCATCATTTATTTTATTGGGATATGAAGCGATAGATGATATTCCCCTTTTGATTTTCCGATTTTTGCGACGGGGAAAAACGTGCATTTTCGGCAGCCTCTATTGCCGCACGGTGCAAACATTCGTCATTGCTCGAACTTTTTTTGTCTATTCCTGCATCGACTACATATCCCTGACTGTTAACCTCAATCAGTACGGTTACATCACCGCCTTTGAGACATTTGTACGCAGGCACCGGCAGATGAAGCGCAATTCTGCCTTCCAGATAGTACGACACAACGGAAGGACCCTTGTAAGCCTGACTGTCCTCACCGGTCGATTCGTCAGGCAGAACATCGTCCGTATCTCCGTTTTTCTTCTCCTGCTGCGCTTTTTCTCTCTCCTTTTTTTCTCTTTCTTCACGTATCGAAGATGTATTTCTGTCGGAGAAAAACGAGGTGGAACCCTGTCCGCGTCCTGATGCGCTGCCCTGCACCGCCGCATTCATGGCGAGGTTGGGCAGTCTGATGTCGGGGTTGGGCATCTCCCGCAACATTCTGTTCAGTTCCTCTTCGAGTTTCTTTTTTTCTTCTTCGGGAGTGATTTCAGGTTCCATGACGGCGTCCTGAAAAACAAGGTCGATGGATACGGGCTTGACGGTTCGCGTACGTATTTCGTTGAGCGCAAGGGCAAGAAAAAGCAGCAGATGAAATATTACCGCAACATATATCCCCACCTGATTGTCTTTTATCCATTGTTTCACACTCCTGTTCTCAGCAAACAGAACATCAAGTTTTTCCTTGTCTATAAAATGTTCCGAAGTATCCATTTGATAGGATTAAACAGTAATAATGAAACTATTATGCCTGCCGTATTGGCAATCACGTCGCGCATGTCGTAGCTGCGCCCTATTTTATCCTGAATAAATTCAATCAGAATACCCATCAGACATGCCGGAATGAAGCTGAAAACGTATGCTTTGGCTGATGTTTTTCCGTACTGGCGCGAAAATCCGGACATCAGGAAAAGGGCAAATATAAAATACATTGCAAAATGCACAATCTTGTCGAAATAAGGTATTTTCGAAAAGAACGACGCATCGGGCAGTTTGTCGCCCGGCATAAGACAGGCGACAGCAATGACAATAATCCACAGAACTGCTCGCCAGTGATATTTTAATATTCCGAACATCATACTTCCGCGAATTGACTGGGTTTTAGCTGTCCGTATATGCCGTCGGCAAGATGTTCGAATCCCGCGACCGGCGACATGCAGTTTTTCAGAATGATGATTTTGTCGGCAATACCCGGATAATCCAGCAATTGCCTGACCGTATTCGCAACGCAGTGGCTCTGCGCTTCTCCGGCGATATAAATAGTTTCATATTCGCACATTAAATCCAGAAGCGGCACATTCACGCGGGTATCGACGTCGTTGTCCAGCGGGACATTAGCCTGCATTATTCCGAAATGTTCGGTAAACGGATTTTTCCCTTTCTGAATGACCCTGAAAGGCTGTTTGCGGCGTCGCGTCCAGTTTTTCACTTCTGTCATCACACTGTCCACAACAGCAGCGCCTTTGGAGCCTTCGATGCAATGTTCGGGCCATATGACATGCGGAAATTCGCCCTGTTTGTCTAACTGTTTCAGATAAGTCAGACCCCTCTCTTTCCCGAAAACAGGCGTCCAGAGGTCGTTTTCAACATCTTCGACGGATATCGGAGTGAAAGGAGCCGGATTTTCCCCGTTCCTGTTTATCCAGAAAGCCGGATGCGAAATATCAATAACCTGATGGGTATCCTGCGAAAGGACAATGTCGCCGAATTTTTCGCCGTTATTCCCGATAAAGGCAGCCAAACGTTCCATATCCTTCTCCGCTCCCGGAACATACAGAGCGCCTTTTTCGTCGCAAAAGTCATACTGCGCGTCGATTACAAGAAGTAAAGCTTTATTTATCATAACTATAAAACTTAAATATCAAATGCAAATTTAATTAAAATTTCAAGATTGAAAAAACGAAGCAGGAATCGGCTAAATCTTATTTTGAGGTGCTATTGCTTCCGGCTGCGTCGTAGCAATGATGGCTACGCCGAACGAAAAGGTCGCCAAGCAGCCCGAAGGGCTTAATTTTCATAACCGCAGGTCATCGACCTGCGGAGGCAACCTCGCGCACAACTGCCTGAAAGGCAGGACTAATTATTATTATTTCAATTTACCTTTCAGTCCTGCCTTTCAGGCAGAGAACATACGGGTACTTTTCCGCAGGTCATCGACCTGCGGTTATGAAAATCAAGCCCTTCGGGCTGTCGCTACGCCGAACAGAGGGAAAGTCGTCATTTTACTCCATAGCACCTCAAAATAAGATTTAGCCTATTTTGAGGGGTGCAATTTAAATTAGCGCATGTATGGGTGATATGCAAAAGTCCCGCAGGGACAACACTTTATTAACCGTAGATGGAGCGAAGCGGAATCTACGGAAAAAAGCTCCACTTTGGAAAGTCCCGCAGGGACGACACTTTTTGTTGCGGCGTATTCAAGTGTCGTCCCTGCGGGTAGGTAGTGCAAAAGATTTATCAAAAATATACGGAAAAAACAATTACCTTTGCGGCGGAAATTGATATAAACAAGAATATTATGACACCTGTTCAAATTGAAAAGTTGAAAAAAGAGAAAGCAAAAGCCGGCGCCGCCCTGCAGCTGGAAAAGGCAAAGGTTCAAACACTCAAAGAAGAAGTCAGACAGTTGCACAAAAAGGTGGACTGCCCGGAGGAAAAAATATTCCGCGGCAAAGCCCGCAATGTGCGTTTAAAGCAAAGTCCGGATGCGGAATTAAAAAAAACAGCCCGCTGGAATCATTCCTCAGGAACGTATTGCAGGACATCAGTATACGGACTTGATTGTGCAGCTGTGCGTGGAAATGTATATGAAAGCCCGTATCAGCTTTGATTCGGTCGTGGCAATCATATCTCTGTTGAACCAATTCTTACAGTTGAATTTAAAACGTATCCCCTGCGCCAATACTGTTGAGAATTGGGTGAAGAAAAGCGGATACGGGATTTATCATAACTCTGCTCCTGCCCCCGAAAAAGAGTATGCCGTCACAGCGGATGAAAGCATGATGTTGGGCAGTGAAAAAATGATGCTGATACCGGGCGTGGATGCGGACAAAGTTAATGAAACCGCATTGACACGGGACGGTATCAGCGTATTGAACATTGCCGCAGCCTCCTCATGGAACAGTGAGGGTATAAAGGATGAGTTGAAAGAAACGGAGGAAAAAGTCGGACACGCCCCCCTGTATGCCATTGGCGACAACGATGTCAAACTGTCCAAAGCCATTCGGGATCAGGGATATGTCCATATTCGCGATGCCGGTCATACGGCGGCACTGCAGGTGGAACATGTTTATAAAGAGGAGGAGGATTTCAAAAAATTCTCCAAAAAACTGTCCGCCGTCAAAGTAAGTGACGCAATG
>JAISSE010000202.1 GCA_031273285.1 Prevotellaceae bacterium | reverse complement strand
CATAACTTATTTACTCATTTCTTCTTCTACTTCGTCTTTTGTTATCGGTATACGTTTTTCGCCGAGTCGCCGGCATCCCGTATCCGTTATTACGATATTGTCTTCCAGCCTTATTCCTCCGAAATCGAGATATTCGTCCACTTTCTGGAAATTGATAAACGAACTGTTGATTTTTTCCGATTTCCATTTGGCAATCAGGGCGGGGATAAAATATATTCCGGGTTCAACGGTCAGGACAAAATTCTTTTTCAGCCTGCGTCCCAGACGCAAATTCGCCGTTCCGAACTGTGTCGAACGCTGTATTTCATCATCATAACCGACATATTTTTCGCCGAGGTCTTCCATGTCGTGAACATCAAGCCCCATCATGTGCCCCAGACCGTGCGGGAAAAACAGGGCGTGCGCACCGCATCGAACGGCGTCATCGACATTTCCTTTCATCAAGCCGACATTTTTCAGCCCTTCGGTAATAACCTTTGCGGCAGCCATATGGACGTCATAGTAAAACATTTCCGGTTTGGCGAGCGCCTGAGCAAGATTGTTTGCCGCCAGAACAATATTGTATATATCCAGCTGTTTGGCTGTGAATTTGCCGTCCACGGGGATTGTCCGCGTAAAATCGGAGGCATAACCCATGTAGGTTTCCGCTCCCGCGTCGGTTACGAGCATTTTACCGGCTTGGAGAATATTGTTGTGATTATGGTTGTGCAGTATTTCCGAATTTTGGGACTGAATGCTTGGAAACGAAGTCATTCCGTTTGCCGCGCCCGCAATTCCTTCCATTGCTCCGGTAATCTGATACTCGTATATTCCGGGTCTGCACAGCCGCATTGCGAGAGTGTGCATTTCGTACCCTGTGTTGCAGGCTCTTTCAATCTCTTCGATTTCGCAGGGTTCTTTTTCGGAACGAAGCCGCACTATCGATTTCACCAACTTTTTGGACACATAATCGCCAAGTTCTCCGATTTGTATGCCAAGCAGTTCCGACAGGGCAATCTTACTGTCGCCCCGATAGGGAGGAGTAAAATGTATCTTGCGCCCTTTCCTGATAGCCGACAGCAGTTTGATTCGCAAATCTCTGTAGGGCAGGACGGAATTGACCCCGACCTGCGCCGCAAACTGCTCCATGGAAGGAAGGTCGCCCGTCCAGATGATATCCTCGATATCAGGGTCGTTGCCGTAAATGCAGTCCGTACCTTCTTCGATATCAATCACTCCTGCAAGTTGCGGCAGATTCAGTCCGAAAAAGTACAGGAAATTGCTGTCCTGCCTGAAACGATAAGTGTTTCCGGCATAGTTTACAGGGGATTCGACATGCCCCAAAAACAATACTACCCCCGAAGTAATCGTTTCTCTCAGGGAGTTTCTTCTGTTTATGTATATATCCGTTTTAAACATAATAATAGAGAATATTTTTCCTCAAAAATAGGACATTTTTCGTGATGAACAAAAAAAATCCGAATTTTTTCGACCGCAGCGGTCGATTTTTATTGCCTATCGCTTGATTTTCAGACATAAATTCGATAATAATTTTTTATCGAAATCCGTTTGATTTTACCGGAAAATCTGCCGAAAAACACTCTGTGCAGCCTGTTTTTCGGCATTTTTACCGTCGTTCGGACACGGATTTTCCTCTTCGCCGCCCGTTTCTACCGCCGTATTCGCGTCGTCCGTTTTAATCGCCTCCGGTTGAGGTTCTTCCGGTTTCGGTTCCTCCAGCAGGGCGGGGCTGTTCTGTCGGATAAATTCGATATTTGCATTTACGGACTCGGTGTAATTGAGGATTTTGGCATTTACGGATTCTATTGCCTGCGAATTTTTGTCGTTCATGTTTACGGCGACAATATCCTTTATATTATTGATGTCTCTTTCGATTTCGGCGATTCTGCGGCTGTAGGTATTAAACTCCATCGACCCCTGCGGATACCGGTTTATGTTGTTTTTCAGCAGGACAAGCGTTTTCCCGTAATTGAAAAGCGACATTTCGGCATTTCGCGCCAGCTCGGTATATTCTTTCAGTCTGTTTGCTTTTTGCACATCTTCCAGACGGTTATAGTAGTGCTTGATAGCATCCTGCGCCCTGTCCCTGCATATCTGGCAGGAGGTTGCGGACATTTTTTCGCTTAACAGAACAAAATTCTCATCCTTGACATCTTCCGTAACGGGCGTCGAATTGAGCTTTGCTATTAGAGGGTTAAATTCCTGAGCAAACAGCGAATTTTCCATCTGCTGCACCAGTGTTGCAATATTCTGTCCTTCTTTTGTTTTGGTATTGAAATCCCCGCTGATGTTGTCTCTGTGCCTAAGGTTTCGCAACGCATTTTCCTGATCTGCCGGTTTCAGCGGAATACCGCTCCTGTTCAGGTCAATCAAAGTGGTGCACATGACTTTCATCCCTCTCAGAATCGGGTCGTTTTCGAGATAGTATGAGGCAAAGTCAATAATCGAAGCGTATTCGGATTTGAACGACTTGATGAAAATGTTGTTATCCCTGTACTTGAAGTTAATCAGATTATATTCTGTAAGCAAACCCACATACGACTGCACGATGCTTCCCAAAGCATTGTTTGCCGCGTCGATATTTCCCGTTCGCGCGTTAAGCGTGTATAACTCTATCTGGCTCTTGAAATTGGCAAAGATAGTGAGGAAATCGGTAAAGGTTTTTTCCTGCCGGTATGTTTCGTCGCTTATCAGTTTGTCTCTGTAGTTGTTCTCCACATTGACCTTGCGCTTGTCGATATTTGCAAAATTCACCTCGTCGCCGCTGATGCCGTCCAGTTGATACAGGGACTTGTAGTTGGCAACAACAATCAGAGGATATGTTCTGTACGGCAGCAGTTTCTCCAAATCGCCCTTGGTCAGTTCGGTTACCGTGCAGGTATCCATAAACTTGGCAAGAGCGGCGGTGTTCATTCTTACGGTAGGCGTGTTCGGCGTAACCATCATGTAAATACGTATCGAATGGAGGCGCGTGTCGAAATTTTTCTGCTCGAACAGTCTTATCGTCGAACTGAAACGGTATTCCTTTTTCTTTGCGTTGGATTCGATGAAATTGCCCATTTCGCCGATAAGCGCCAGAATGGGCTTGCCGAAACCGCCTGTTTGCGCCAGATTCTGCAACTGCTTGCCGAAGAATCCCATAATATTGTCTTTATCGCTTGACGTCAATGCTTTCACGTCTATTTTGGCGTCGATATTGTTGCCGGCGGAATACAGCGGCAGATTGTCGATTATACGGATGGCTTCGATGTTTTCGCTTACAAAAGTCTGATATTTGGAATCATTTTCGTTGGATATCTGGAAATTGTATAACGGATAAACCACATCGTTGTCGCCAAAGTACTTGACGTTCATCAACTGTGCCGTGATGTACAGATATTCCAGTTTTTCGTTGGCAAGTATCCTCTTCCTGCCTTTCTTCGTACTCGGCAGGTATATGTCGTTGATTACCTTATCGAACTGATGTCCGTTGAACAAAAATATGTCGGTGGACAAGTACTGCCATTCTCCCGAAAAAGGAAAAGCCGTCGTATCGGCGAAACACATTCGTGTCTCAATTGCCTGTGCCTTAGAGTTTACATAAAACCCCGCAAGTAGTAACAAAGTAATAAATATCTTTTTCATTTCACAAATATAATGTTCAAAATAAACCGCAAATTTACAAAAATAATTGAAAATAATTGAAAATTGTGAATTGAAAATTGAAAATGAGATTTTTCACAGGATTTTTTTCACAGGATTAACAGGATTTTCAGGATTTACAATCATGCGCAGAAAAACTATAAACGATGAACGAAAAACTATAAACGATGAACTATAAACGATGAACGATGAACAGCGCGAAGCGAAAAAATCCGAAGGATTTTTTAAAATTCGTGTTATTCGATAAAATTCGTGTTATTCGTGGATAAGATTCGTGTTATTCGTGAAATTCGTGGATAAAAAAAGTAAAAAAAACCATTTGTGGATACCATATTTTGATACTTCGATAAATTCTTCTTACCTTTGCCCCGAATTTACGGTGATTTTACCGTACTGTTGATAATTGAGTAATGATATAGCGGAAAACAATTTAATTTAATGGATATATGAAAAATTTTCTCAAAATGTTGCTTGCATCCGTACTGGGTGTGTTTATTGTGTTTATGATAGTCTTTTTTATGCTGTTGCTGTCGGTCAATTTTTCGGAGCCTGTAATCGTGAAAAACAATTCGATATTGAAAATATCGCTGGACAAGCCGCTCGTCGACCGTGCCGGAATGCCGTCGATTAACCTGTCGAGTTTGAGTATCGAAAGCAATATGGGACTGAACCATATCCTTTTCGGGATAGAACGGGCAAAGTACGACCCGCGCATCAAAGGCATATATCTTGAACTTTCGAGTATTGACGCCGGAATTGCTTCGGTTGAGGAGATACGGAATGCCCTGACAAGTTTCAAACAGTCGGGGAAATACGTTTTGGCTTATGCCGAATATTATTCACAAAAGGCATATTATCTGGCAACGATTGCCGATAAAATATACCTGAACCCGTTCGGAAGCGTGGATTTCAGGGGAATAAGTTCGGAAATAACCTTCTTCAAGGGACTTTTGGACAAACTCGGAATAGATGTGCAAATCATTCGTCACGGCAAATTCAAGTCGGCAATAGAACCTCTCATCCTTAACAGCGCGAGTGAGGAAAGCAAAGCTCAAATCATGGAATACATGGGGTCGATATGGAATTTCATTCTGCAAACCATCAGCGAGGCGCGGGACATAAATCCCGAAGATCTGAACAAAACAGCCGACAATATTGAACTGACATTTGCCGAAGACGCCATGAACAAAAACTTTGTGGACAAACTGCTGTACGAGGACGAAGTGCTGGCGGAACTGCGGAAATACAGCGGAGGTACGGCTTTAAACACGGTGGATATTTCGAAATATTACGTCAGACCCGTTTCGACGGATACGAAAAGCGATAAAATAGCGCTTGTCTACGCATCCGGCGAGATTATTTCCGGCGAAGGCGAAACGGACATAATGTCGAAAAATATGGTCTCCGTCATTAGGGCAGCCCGCAATGATTCGACGGTTAAAGCGGTTGTTTTCAGAGTAAATTCGCCCGGAGGCAGCGCCGCGGCATCGGAAATTATTGCCCGCGAACTGGAACTCACCAAACAGACGAAACCGGTGGTGATTTCCATGGGCGACCTTGCCGCATCGGGAGGTTACTGGATATCGGCTCCAAGTCATAAAATTTTTGCTCATCACACAACCATCACCGGTTCGATTGGCGTGTTCATGATGCTGCCCGATTTCGGCAAAGCGGCAAAAGACAAACTCGGCATAACGTTTGATGTGGTGAAAACCAACGAACACGCCGATTTTCCGTCCGTTACCCGTCCGTTGAAACCGGCGGAAAAAGATTATCTCCAAAAATCGGTAGAATATGTTTATTCGAAATTCATAGATAAAGTTGCAACCTTCCGAAATATCTCCGCGGAAAAAGCGGACAGCATAGGTCAGGGACGAGTCTGGAGCGGAGTAAATGCGTTGGATATAGGGCTGATAGACTATTTCGGCGGCATCGCGGAAGCCGTCGAAGAAGCCGCAAGACTTGCCGACATTTCGGACTATACGCTTCTGGAACTGCCCAGAGAATTAAGTACATTCGAAATGATACTTAAATCCATAGAAACAAAGGTGTCCGGCTCGGCGAACAGCGAACTGTCTGCAACATTGAAACATTACGAATATCTGATGAGCAGTTTGAAAAATTACGGCATGATGGCAAAATTGCCTTACGAAATAACAATAGAATAGTTCGACAATGGATTTTGCAGTATGCCTGTTCTTTAATTCCGGTAAATATTTTTTGTAACAGTGAGAAAGTCAATAGATTTTTTTTGTCGCGGACTGAAATATATCCGCAGAAAGATGCACGTGCGGGTAACGTTTTTCATTGTCCTTGCGTTTGTATTCCTTGTCGGGAGGTATGTCGATTCCGACGCTTCGGAAAAAGTTCGGGACATCGCTTCCCTGCTGTTAAACGGTTCGATGTTTGTATTCGGCATAATTATTTTATTCTCAATCATAACGGTACTCGTATCATA
>JAISSE010000091.1 GCA_031273285.1 Prevotellaceae bacterium | reverse complement strand
GATAAAAATATATGTATGATGATAAAAACAATTCTTTTGGTAGGGCTTGGAGGCGGTGTCGGGAGCATTTTACGCTATCTGACGTCGATGCTTGTAACGACGTATTTTCACACGGTTTTTCCTCTGGCGACATTTGTTGTGAACGTTTTGGGCTGTCTGGCGGTCGGTTTGATAACGGGTTTTCTGGAAAGCCGGCAAATATTGAATTTCGATTTGAAAGTCCTGCTGATAACCGGATTTTGCGGAGGTTATACGACATTTTCCACCTTTTCGGCAGAAAACATCAATCTTTTCCGGTCGGGACATTCGCTGGCGGCGTTCATTTATCTGTCGGCAAGTATTTTGATTGGCTTGTCGGCTGTATGGCTCGGTCTGGCACTGACAAAAGCTTCGCAACAGTGATAAACCGCGAAAACCGCGAAAATGCGGTCATGTTCTCAACTTGTACACCGATACGATTGAAGCGAAATAACCGATAACGGCAACGGAAGCAATCACTAACAGCAAATCCGACACAAGCACCTTCACCGGATATGCGCTTACGAGCAGATTGGCTCCGGGAAGTTTGAGCAGCCCGAAATGCTGCTGCAACAGGCATATCGACAGTCCGACAAGTATTCCTGCCGCTATTCCCGTAAAAGTAACAAGCAATCCCACCGACAGAAAAATCCTTCTAATCAGTTTATTCGAAGCACCCATACACTTCAGTGTGGCAATATCTTCCTTTTTCTCCGTTATCAGCATCGACAGCGAACCGGATATGTTGAACGACAGTATGACAACGATTAAAATCAGAATTGCGTAGACAATCAGCTTTTCCGATTTCATCATGCGGTACAGCGCTTCGTTCTGCTGATAGCGTGTTTTCACCCGGAAATCGTCGCCGACGATGTCCGCCACCGCCTTGAGGACGCTGTTGTTGTCGGCTTCCGGTTTCAGTTTAATCTCTAACGACGATGCCTGCGATTCGCGGTCAAGCAGATTCTGAACAAACTCGATGGGTGCAAATACATAAGTGTCGTCAAAACTCTTTTCCACCTCAAAAATGCCGGCAGGCAAAAGGCTCAGCGTGTTAATCGAAGCGGCGGGATTGTTCAGCGACACTTTCCCTTCGCGTTTCGGGACATTGACATGCACCGGCTCGTCCGACCGCGGATTGAATATTCCGAGTTTGGCAGCAACCCCGTAGCCGAACACGGCGGCGGGATACTGCCCGCGGTGCATCGCGAAACTGCCGTCGTATATCGAATTGCCTATTGCCGTGCTTGCTTCGTAATTGTCGTCCACGCCTCTCATCAGGGCGATTGTCTGCTGATTTCTGTACTTGAGCAGCACATTTTCGTCGAGCGTCGCAGATACGTTGTCCACTTCGGGCAAAGCGGCTATTTTCGCGAGTTTCACACTGTCGATAACAAAAGTTTTGCCTGTTTCGGGCGTAACTTTCAGCTCCGGATCGAAAATGCCGTATATCGATTCCGTGAGACTTTCGAACCCGTTGAATACCGACAGTACCGTCAGCAGGGCGGCGGTTCCGCACACTGCCCCGACAAGGCTGATATACGAGACCATATTGATGATATTCATCGATTTTTTCGACCGTAAATATCTAAGCGCTATAAAAAAATATAAATTCATCTACTTTGTGTAAAGATACCGTTTTATGCTTTTTTTCGGCGTCTTTTCAAATTCCGCCGCCTGTATTTTTATTCGTGCGATCTGGCTGTACGGGGGCAGCCGGGTGTTAATCTCCAGACGTGTCTTGTCCAGTTTTTCAAGCAGATCGCTTTCGGAAAGATTTTCGGCATCGACCGCATCCCTGTCGGGATATACCAGAGCAACGATTTTTCCGTGTGATTCGAGAACAAGCGATTCCGCAACATATTTGGCGTTGTTCAGCCTGCTTTCAATCTCTTCGGGATATATATTCTGACCGTTTGCCCCGAGCAGCATGTTTTTCGAGCGACCTTTAATATACAGATAGCCGTTTTTGTCGATGATTCCCAAATCGCCGGTATGCAGCCATCCGCCGGCTAAAGCCTCTTCGGTCGCTTCGGGATTTTTGTAATATCCCAGCATCACATTGTCGCCCCGCGTCAGAATTTCGCCGGGAATATTTTCGGGGTCGGGGGAATCGATTTTTATTTCCATTCGCGGAGCCGCCTTTCCGCACGAGAACAGCGGAATATTCGCCCAGTCCGCGTATGCAATAATCGGTCCGCACTCCGTCATCCCGTAACCCACCGTATATTTGAAACCTATCCGCCTGAAAAACTTTTCGGCAACGGGATCGAATGCCGCTCCGCCGATTATGACTTCGAGAAAATTGCCGCCGAACAGGTCGGTCAGCCGCTCGTTTATCCGTCTCAAAATACGTCTGTCCACCGCCGGCAGCCGCAGAGCGGTTTTTACAAACGGTCTGTTTATTGCCGGCAGCAGCTGTTTTCTGAAAATTTTTTCGATGACAAGAGGGACGCTCACAATAATGCGGGGTTTCACGGATGCGAAAGCGTCGAGAATGATTTTGGGCGTGGGAAGCCTCGAAAGGAACCGGATATGGCATCCAACAATAAATTCGTACAGAAATTCGAAAGCCAGACCGTACATGTGAGCCATCGGAAGCATCGACACGACATTGTCGCCGTGTTTCAACTCCGAAAGAGCCGTTTTTGCAAACAGCATGTTGGACAGGAGACTGCGGTAGGGCAGCATCACGCCCTTGGAGTATCCCGTTGTGCCGGAAGTATAGCTTATCATCGCCGTTTCTTCCCGCCCGTCCCTGTGATATTCGACATGCCGGTGCGAAAATTCCGAAGGATATTTTTCCCGTACCGATGCGGCGAATATTTTTTTCGCTTCTTCTATTGAAATTTTGCGGGACCCCGCGAAGGAAAAATCATCAATGAGGACAATCGTTTCCAGATAAGGCATCAGGGAGAAATCCAGCGAATCAAGCGAATATTTTCCCGCAAACAGTATTTTCGATTCGGAATGACTGACGATATGATGAATATCGTCCGGCGTAAATTCGTGAAGAACGGGGACAGCCACCGCGCCGTAAGTTACCGCGGCAAGGAAAGATATTCCCCAGTTGGACGAATTTCGCCCTACAATGGCGACCCTGTCGCCCTTTTGTATGTTGAAAACTTCGAATACGACATGCAGTTCGGCGATTTTGCGAGCAACCTGCCCGTAAGTAACGGTTTCACCGTTAAAATCCGTCAAAGCAGGCGAATCCCAGTGATTTTTCAACGAATCCTCGATATTTTTCAAAAAACTTTCTACATTCATCATTGTGCTCTTTACCGTTTTCTTCAATATAAAACGTTTATTCAGGTGCAAAGTTATTCAAAAAAATTAAATCACGGCAATGAAACCGATT
>JAISSE010000018.1 GCA_031273285.1 Prevotellaceae bacterium | reverse complement strand
TTATATATTTATTTTTCATTCAGACATTAAAATGAATACGTTAACGAAAACATTATCGGCACAAAGATACAAAAGACTGCAATATAATTGCGATAATTGTTGAAAATAAATGCACGCGCTCTGTAATATGCTGATTTACACCCGATAAAAATTGATGCTTTAACGCGATAATCCGCCGGTGCACCGGTATCCCGCGCCGGCTCAACGGGCATAATGATTCTTTTTGCGTCCCAACTGATTGAGAAAATACTCCGGAGCGAGGCAGAAGGTGCGGGTGCATTTAAATTGTCGCATGCTCGGAAAGTCTCAGCGCCGGCGCGGAAAGTTCCGGAGCCGTGAATTTTTTCGTTCACCCCGTACCGGCAAACCGCAGGGGCTAAACGCGCCGGATATGCGCTGTTTTTTATCGTCCGGCGCGTTTTGCATATTCCGGCATGAACAAAAGCAGGGATGTTTTGTTGGAATTTGTAAAAAATGAGGAATTTGTAAAACGCAGTCGCAAAAATTATCAAACCGGCGGAAGCACGATCCGTAAGGCAAATTCCATATAATTTATTGGCTTAACAGCATGATAATTTAAATATTACAGGCATGAAAAAGATTTTGTACAGAGCGGAAACAAGAGGACACAAGTATAACGGGTGGCTGGATACGTACAATACATTCAGCTTTGCCGACTATTTCAACCCCGAACGCATAAATTTCGGAGCATTGCGCGTCATAAACGATGATACGATAAAGGGCGGCGAGGGTTTCGGTTCTCATCTTCACAACAATATGGAAATCGTGTCGATACCTCTCGACGGAGCGCTGGAACATAGGGATAATCTGGGGCATGTCAGCGTGGTTAATCCGGGAGATATTCAGGTGTTTACCTCCGGTTCGGGGATAATTCACAGCGTCTATAATGCCGACAACGAAAAGCCTGTGAGTTTTTTCCAGATATGGGTCTTGCCGAAAGAAAAAAACGTAGCGCCCAAATACGCACAAAAATCTTTCGATTTCACCAATTCATGCAACGAATTAATTCATCTGATTTCGCCCGACAGGGACAACGGATGTCTGCATATCAATCAGGATGCGTGGTTTAGCATGGGAACATTTACCAAAGGAAATTCGTTTGAATACGAATTGCGTCGGGAAGGAAACGGTCTGTATGCCATGGTTGTGGAAGGTGAATTTGCATTATCGGACGAAACCCTGCGCCACAGAGACGGAATCGGCGTCTTCGACACCGACAGGGTCAAAATAACATCCCTGTCCGACGTCGGACGTATCTTGCTCATTGATGTTACCATGGCGGTTTAGATTCAATTACGAATTTTCAATTACGAATTACGAATTGAAAATTCGTAATTGAATCGTAATTCGTAATTTTTAATTCGTAATTGAAACTGTACGCAGCTCCTCGAAAATTTCGACGGTTGCACCCGGTTTGTTCAGCGTATAAAAATGTATTCCCGGAGCGCCGCCTTCGATCAGGCTTTTGCACTGTTCTATGGCATAATCCGTTCCTGTCCGGAGTATTCTTTTGGGATTGTCTCTGGCAGACTCCAGCCTGTCCATGAGAATATCGGGTATTTTTGTGCCGCTTAGCTTGAAAAAACGGTCGATTTGGGAATACGAGGTGATCGGGATTATTCCTGGAATAACCCTGCAGCGTATCCCCGCTTTCCTTAATTTATCCACAAAATCGAAATACAAACCGTTGTCGAAAAACAGCTGGGTTATCAGAAAATCGGCTCCGGCGTCGGTTTTTTCTTTAAGATGGAGAATGTCCTGTTCAAACGTTTCCGCTTCCGGATGTTTTTCGGGATAACATGCCGCTCCGATGGAAAACGTGTTTTTAAACTCGGTGGAAATCAACTCGATCAGCTCCGAAGTATGACTGAAACCGTCGGGATGAGGAACAAAATCGGTCGCCCCCTTTGGCGGGTCGCCTCTGAGAAGCATCAGATTGTCAATATTTTTTGATTTCAGATATTTGACATCCTCAACAACTTTGGTTTTTGAAACGCCCACACAGGTATAATGAGCCATAACCGTCAGTCCTATTTTATTTTGCAGATAATCGACCAGGGCAAAAGTACGTTCGCTGTTCGACCCTCCCGCCCCGTAAGTAACGGAAACAAAGGATGGTGACAGTTTCATCAGTTGCCCGACATTCACCCCGAAATCAATTGCCGAAATTTCGTCCTTCGGAGGGAAAAACTCGAAAGAGTAAGTACGTGCCGTCCGTTCAAATATGTCCGATATTTTCATAATCCGTTTATTTATTTGTTGTTCAAATATTTTTGTCTTTCTTCCCGCGAAAAATGTTCTATTGCATATCTCAATGCAGTGCGCGGCATTTCGGCAGAATATCTGTTCAGGAAACCGATTAATACTTCCCTGTTTTTTTTGCCGACTTCCCGCAACATCCATCCTGTAGCCTTGTGTATAAGGTCGTGTTTATGCGTCAGCAATTGTTCCGAAATTTTCAGTGTATCCTCAAATTCAAGATGCTTGATGAACATCCATGTTGAAACAACCGATATGCGCTGTTCCCATAAATCGGAACTTCCTGCCAGTTCACACAATACACTTCTGTCCTCTTTGTCAAGAAGATAGCCTCCGACAATATCTCTGCAGCTCAAATCGACCAAATCCCAGTTATTCGCCTGTCGTGCATGTTTCAGATAGAAATCGTATATTTTCGTGCGCTCGCCGGCGTTTTTTGTCTTTTTAAACTGTTCGACAAGCAAAAGAAATCCCGCCAGCCTTACTTCGTGAAATTCAGAATACAAAAGCGTTTTTATTTCCTGCAAAGGCATATTTTTATACGCTTTGATAATCCCGCGCGTTTGAGGAACTTTTAGTCCGAGAAACACGTCGCCCTCTGCGTATTGACCCTTGCCTGTCTTGAAAAAACCCTGCAGAAAGGCGGCTTGCCCGGCATCAGCCGAAGCAACAAGCTCTTCGATAAGTAATTTAGCCGGCATAACCGTTAAAATTCCGCATTTTTCGGAGTTCTCGGAAATGGAATAACGTCCCGAATATTCGACATTCCCGTAACAAACAGCAGCAAACGCTCGAATCCAAGCCCGAACCCGCTGTGCGGAGCCGTACCGAATCTGCGAGTGTCCAGATACCACCAAAGGTCTTTCACCGGAATATTAAGTTCGTCAATCCTTGCCTGAAGTCTGTCGAAACTTTCTTCCCTCTGCGAACCGCCGATAATTTCCCCGATTGCGGGAAACAGAATATCCATTGCTCTAACGGTCTTTCCGTCATCGTTTTGCTTCATGTAAAACGCTTTGATTTCTTTCGGATAATTTGTCAGTATAACGGGTCTTTTGAAATGTTTTTCAACCAGATAGCGTTCATGCTCGGCTTGCAGATCCGCACCCCAGAATACGGGATATTCGAATTTAACGTTCGATTTCTGAAGTATTTCAACTCCTTCGGTATAGTCCAGGCGCATAAATTCCGTCTCTACAACGCTTTGCAACCGGTTCAAAAGCTCCGCATCCCACATTTTATTGAGAAAAGCGAGGTCGTCGGCGCAATTTTCCAAAGCATATTTCACAAGATATTTTATGAAATCTTCCGCAAGATCCATATTTTCTTTTATTTCGTAGAATGCCATTTCGGGTTCAATCATCCAAAATTCGGCTAAATGCCTTGGCGTATTTGAATTTTCGGCGCGAAACGTGGGTCCGAAAGTGTATATCTGCGACAGCGCCAGCGCTCCCAATTCGCCCTCCAATTGCCCTGATACCGTGAGAGATGTGTGTTTGCCGAAAAAATCCTGCGCATAATCAATTTCATTGCCGCTGTTTTTGGGCAGATTTTCCAGATCAAGTGTTGTAACCTGAAACATCGCCCCTGCCCCTTCGGCGTCGGAAGCGGTTATTATCGGAGTATGCAGATAATAGAATCCGTTGTCGTTAAAGTATTTGTGTATGGCATACGCCATTGCGTGACGTATCCTCAAAACGGCTCCGAAAGTATTGGTACGCGGACGAAGATGCGCTATGTCTCTCAAAAATTCCATAGTATGCCCTTTTTTCTGCAAGGGATAATTTTCCGCATTCGCCGTCCCATACAGCTCAATGGCAGATACTTGGATTTCTACCGGCTGACCGCTTCCCTGCGATTCGACCAAAATGCCTTCCGCTTTTATACAGGAACCTGTCGTTATCTGTTTCAACAATTCTTCGTCAAAACCAGACACATCCACAACAAGTTGCAGATTGTTTATGGTTGAACCGTCGTTAAGAGCAATGAATGCTACATTTTTGTTTCCACGTTTCGTGCGAACCCAACCTTTAACGGTGAATTCCTTTCCTGTTTCCCTGGATTTCAATACATCGGAAATCCTTACTCTACCGGGTGTTTGCATAGTTATATAAAAT
>JAISSE010000317.1 GCA_031273285.1 Prevotellaceae bacterium | reverse complement strand
GTCAGGAATACAGGAAGAGGCTGTTTCGAAAGAGATATTTTTCAAACACAAAGTTCACAAAGGGTTTGCACAAAGTTCACAAAGGGGTTAGTGTCTGCGATATAAACTTTGTGCCCTTTGTGATACACTTTGTGCCCTTTGTGTTGAAATAGACTTTTGACACAGCATCTCGTCATTATTCCTTGTTTGTTGCCTGCGATACAGGGTCTCGCAATGTCGCTAAGGAGACGCGGCATGCCCCGTCTCTACAATATTGCGGCGGAGGATTCAATAATAAACAGATGAAATCGACGCAGTCAAAAGCACCCTTGCCCCTACATGACCTTTGCGAACTCTCCCGAACAATCTTTACGAATTTTCGGTTAAAATTCGATTTTTCGGTCGACCGGCAGGGAATAAACGCCGATAATTTCACATCATAATTCCCTAATTTAGTTATCAAAATGCAATAAATATGTTTTATCTTCAAAAATATGTTTATATTTGCCGTTGCGTCGGAAATAAATCCGGGGTTTCAGGTATAATTGCCAAAAATCGGAAATGATTATGAAAACAGATGAAAAAGACAAGGTTATTGAAAACGAAACGAATGTTGGAGTGAAAGAAAACGTTGTATCTGCGGAATCGCAAACAGAGTCTTACGGGACCGAAGAATTGAATTTGGGCGAAGAAAACGCTTCGGAAAATGAAATTTCCGTTGTGAAAAATTATTCTTTGATGTCGCAGCAGGGTTTGCTTGACGAACTCAAAGCTCTTGTCGACAATTTTCCGGTCGAACGGACAAGAAAAGATGTGGAAGCGATAAAAACCGCCTTTTACAGGGATTCGCATGATTCGCACGGCTCGTCGGAAGACGAAGATTACGAAACCGACGAATCGGATGACGGATACGTCTTTGACCCGATTGAGGAGGAATTCCGGAAATATCTGGACAAATACAAAGAGAAACGATCCGAACATACCCGTAACTCCGAAAGTCAGAAGGAAGAAAACTACAGGCAGAAACTTGCTATTATCGAGGAACTCAAAGTATTGATTCGGGAAGAGGAAAATTTGGATATCACTTTTCAGAAGTTCCATGATATTCAGAATCGCTGGAAAGAGATCGCTCAGGTGCCGCAGAATCATGTGAAAGATCTTTGGGATACCTGGCATTACAATGTGGAAAAGTTCTACGATTATGTCAAGATTAACAGAGAACTGCGCGATCTGGATCTGAAACGCAATCTGGAAGCGAAAAACGAGCTTATCCGCGAGGCGGAGGCTTTGATGGAATATCCGTCGGTGGTTGAGGCTTTTGCCCAGTTGCAGCTGTATCACGATGCGTGGCGCGAAATCGGACCCGTACCCCGCGAACAGAGAGAACCGGTCTGGGAGCGTTTCAAAGATGCGTCGTATAAACTGAATAAAAAACATCAGGCATATTTCGACCAGCTGAAACAGGAACGCCAGCACAATATACAGATGAAAGTCGATTTGTGCGAACGTTTGGAGAAACTGAATCAAAAGCCGATTGCGACGATGAAAGAGTGGCAGAAAGCTTCCGAAGAGTTTTCGGCAATACTCGAAGAATGGCAGGCTGTAGGTTTCGTGCCGAAAAAGGAAAACGACGAGATTTATGCCCGATTTAAAAAACCCAAGGACGAATTTTTCAACAAACGGCGAACCTACTACAGGACGCATAAACAGGAAGAGAACGCGAATTTTCTGCTGAAAAAGGAATTGTGCGAGCAAGCCCGCGCTCTCAGCAGCAGCGACAACTGGAAGGAAACAACGGAGGCGCTGATCGGACTGCAAAAGCAGTGGCAACAGATTGGTCCCGTTAATCGCAAGTATTCAAACCCTTTGTGGCACGAATTTCGGGAAGCCTGCAATGTTTTTTTCAAGCGCAAATCCGAATATTTTGCGAACAATCCCAAAGAATTGCCCGCCAATTTCAAGGAGAATCTGAAAGAAAAAGAGGCTCTTATCGCCGAACTGGAAAATTTTGTGCCGGGCAAAAACAGCGCCGCGAATATTAAAATTTTGCAACAGTTCCGCAAGCGCTGGAACGATATCGGTTTTGTGCCGATCAGGAAAAAAGAAAAAATCCAGGAACGTTTTTCGACGCTTATGGACGAGAAATACAAGGCGTCGAATATTTCCGACAGTCCGCGCAATAAACCTTTCAGGACGAACAAAACGGAAACATACGCAAACAGACCGTACAGCAGACCGCCCGCAAGCGAACGCGAACAGCTTTTCGGACATATTGTGAAACTGGAAAACGAAATAGCTTTGCTGGAGAACAATATGGGATTCTTCGCAAGTTCGAAAAACGCGGATTCCCTGATTGCCGGCATCCGTAAAAAAATCGAGGCGACAAGGGAAGAAATACGCGGAATGGAAGAACAGATAAAACGCATAGATCAGGCATCGGAATAAAAGCACATTACATATGCAGACTCAAACAGCGAAATATATTTTTGTTACGGGCGGAGTAACATCTTCGTTAGGTAAAGGTATCATATCGGCGTCGTTAGCCAAATTGCTTCAGGCGCGCGGTTACAGTGTTACGATACAGAAACTCGATCCGTATCTCAATGTCGATCCGGGTACGCTGAATCCTTACGAACACGGCGAATGTTATGTGACGGAAGACGGCGCCGAAACCGATCTGGATTTGGGACATTACGAACGTTTCCTGAATATCCACACAACCCAGGCAAACAATGTTACCACAGGAAGAATCTACCAGTCGGTAATCAACAAGGAACGGAAAGGCGAATTTCTCGGCAAAACGGTTCAGGTCATCCCGCATATCACCGACGAGATAAAATACAGAATCAAACTCCTCGGCTCGAAAAACAAGTTCGATGTGGTGATTACCGAAATAGGCGGTACGGTGGGCGACATCGAATCCCTGCCCTATATCGAATCGGTTCGACAGCTGAAATACGAGCTGGGCGCAAGCAATTCGCTGGTGATACATCTCACTCTGGTGCCATATCTGTCGGCTGCCGGCGAGCTGAAGACAAAACCCACGCAGCACTCCGTCAAATCGCTGCTGGAAGCCGGAGTTCAGCCGGATATACTTGTGCTGCGTACCGAAAAAAATCTCGGCGAGGATATTCGCAACAAAGTGGCGCGTTTTTGTAACGTCGAGCAGGATTGCGTCATCGAATCCATTGACGTTGCGTCGATATACGAAGTCCCCGTGCTTATGCAGAAGGAAGGTCTTGACCGGACGGTTTTGCGCAAACTCGGATATTCGGCAAACGAATCTTCAAAAATAGAAATGGGCGAATGGACCGATTTTATTTCGAAACTGAAACAGCCCGAATCCGAAGTGAAGATTGTCCTTGTCGGCAAATATACCGCCCTGCCGGATGCGTACAAGTCAATATCGGAAGCATTTATACATGCGGGAGCCGCCAACAGGGTGAAAGTCAAGCTGGAGATGCTCAATTCGGAACTGATTACGGACGAAAACGCAGACAGCCTGTTCAGCGAAGTCCGGGGCATTGTCGTGGCGCCCGGATTCGGAGAACGGGGTGTGGACGGAAAAGTCAGCGCGGTGAAATATGCAAGGGAAAACAATGTTCCGTTCCTCGGAATATGCCTGGGGATGCAATGCTCCGTGATTGAGTTTGCACGTAACGTGCTGGGACTGAAAAAGGCGAATACCACCGAAATAGACATCAAAACGCCTGCTCCCGTCATCGACCTGATGGAAGAACAGAAATACGTTACGGACAAGGGCGGCACAATGCGTCTGGGCGCATACTCATGCGTTCTGGATAAAAATTCCAAAGTTTTCGAAGCATATAAATCCGTCGAAATATCCGAAAGGCACCGACACCGTTACGAATTAAACAACAAATATCTTCCCGAACTGGAAAAAAACGGCATGACGGCAGTCGGACGCAATCCGGCAACCAATCTCGTGGAAATTGTTGAAATCCCTTCACATAAATGGTTTATAGGAGTTCAGTTTCACCCCGAATACAAAAGCACAGTCCTTAATCCTCACCCTCTTTTCGTGTCTTTTGTCAAAGCTGCCATGACACAAAAACAAGACCTTGTACAACAATCGGAATGAAATGTTAAAAAATTACAGAAATATAGAATTATAGTATAGATGGATAAAAATACCGGTATCGGACTTTTGTTAATCGCTGCCATACTGGGCGGTTACATGTGGTGGAACGCCAAAACTACGGAAACATACAACAAGGAAAGACAAAGAATACACGACTCGCTGGCAAAAATCGAACGGGTGCGGGAAGAAATAAAACCGGAAGAAACGGAACCCGACAGCCTGAAACAGGCACGCCTGCAGAATATTGCAGTAGAAAATCTCGGAGAACTGATGGCTTCGTCGCTCGTCGGTACGGAAGAACTGTATACCGTCGAAAACGACAAACTCATCGTAACGTTCTCGAACAAAGGCGGACGTATCTGGTCGGTGGAATTTAAGGATTATCAAAATTACAACGATTTCAAGGCGGGCAACGAAAATCCGCTGAAACTGTTTTACGGCGATGCGAACGATTTTTCGCTGGAATGGTATTCAAACACGCAAAACATAAAAACTTCGGCGTTCTATTTCGAACCCGTCATACGGGAGCGGAATATGCGCGTGGATTCCGATTCTCTGACTGTTCCGTTCAGACTGTACGCCGATTCGGTTGCGTACGTCGAGTTCGTTTATACGCTTTACAGGGACAGATACAATGTCGCCCTCGATGTTAATTTTTCGGGCATGGACAAATATATCGACCCGAGGGCTACCACTGTGGACGTGAACTGGAAACTGAACTTTTCGCAGCAGGAAAAAGGATTTACCAACGAAAACAACTACACCAACATTGCATACAAATATCCGGGCGAAACGTCCATCAAAGATATTACCGCTGCGGAAAAGGCTTCCGAAGATATTAAAACCAAGCTGGAATGGATAAACTTCAAGCAGCATTTCTTTTCGGCTGTAATCTATACCGGCGGTTCCATCAACAACAAACTGAGCAGCATTCCATATCCCGAAGATAATCCCGAAAAACTGCTGAAAACCATCGAAGCAAATCTTCAAATGGAGTTCAACAGCAAGAAAAACGACCGTATCCCGCTGGAATTTTATTTTTTGCCTAATCATTTCAGTACATTACGCTCGTACGGACATTCGTTTGAGAAGATTATCCCTCTGGGCGATACGTTTGTCCTGGTAGGTCCGCTTATCGGCGTCATCAACCGGTTTGTGGTGATTCCGGTGGTGAATTTCCTGCAAGACTATATCGTCAGTTTCGGTCTGGTGATACTGTTGCTGACTCTTATTATCAAAATACTGCTGATGCCCCTGACATGGAAATCATATCTTTCGTCGGCAAAAATGAGAGTTCTGAAACCGGAAATAGATAAAATAGGCGCGAAGTATCCCGATTCGAAAGATGCAATGAAAAAACAGCAGGAAATCATGGCTTTGTACAAAAAAACCGGCGTAAGCATGTTGGGCGGCTGTTTGCCAAGCCTTTTGCAGTTGCCGATATTTATTGCCCTGTTCCGATTTTTCCCTTCGTCGTTCGAATTGCGGCAAAAGAATTTCCTCTGGGCGGACGACCTTTCGGCATACGATTCGATTCTGGAACTGCCGTTTTCGATACCGTTCTACGGCAGCCATGTCAGCCTGTTCACTCTGCTGATGGCTGTGTCGATGATACTTTCGTCGAAAATAATGATGTCCCAGCAGGGAGGCGTGAACTCCCAGATGAAGCAGATGAACATGATGATGATATACGTCATGCCGATTTTCATGCTTGCATTTTTCAACAATTATTCGAGCGGACTGACGTATTACTATTTCGTGTCGAACCTGATAACGCTGATACAGAATCTGATTATACGCAAATATTTTGTCAACGAAGCGGAACTGCTGAAAAAGCTGAACGCACGGGCGGCTCAACAGGGTGATTCTGCAAAGAAAAAGAAAAAAATGTCGTTCACCGAACGGCTGATGCAGAAACAGCGCGAGCTGGAACGTCTGAAAAAGCAGCAGGAAAAAAACCGTAAAAAGAAGTAACGATTGTCAATCATCGGATGATAAAACATCTTTTTTCTTTTGTGAAATTTTCGCATACGATTTTTGCGATGCCTTTTGCCGTAACAAGTTTTTTTTACGCATGGCACGATATGCAGACAAACGAATTTCCGTGGAGAGTGCTGCTTCTGATTGTGTTGTGCATGGTTTTTGCCCGCAATGCGGCTATGGGTTTCAACAGATATATCGACCGCAAATATGACAAAAAAAATCTGCGAACCCGAAACAGAGAAATCCCCGCGGGAATAATCAGTCCGAAAACCGCGCTTGTTTTCGTGATTGTGAACGGTTTGCTCTTTTGCGTAACCACGATGTTCATCAACGCGCTTGCCTTCCGGCTCTCGTTCGTGGCGCTGTTTACGGTGCTGGGCTACAGTTATACGAAACGGTTCACCGCCCTCTGTCATTTTATACTCGGAATAGCACTGGGAATAGCTCCGGCAGGGGCATATATCGCATTGACCGGCGAACTGGCGCCCGTCGCAATGCTGCTGTCATTGCTTGTACTATTTTGGGTCGGCGGATTCGATATTCTTTATGCTCTCCCCGATTGTGATTTCGACAGAGAAAACAGACTGCATTCCGTTCCGGCTGCCGCAGGCGTGAAAAATGCAGTGATACTGTCGGCGGCAATACACGTCATACCGGCAGCAAC
This sequence comes from Prevotellaceae bacterium, assembly GCA_031273285.1. Lineage (GTDB taxonomy): Bacteria > Bacteroidota > Bacteroidia > Bacteroidales > UBA932 > JAIRLF01. Next base: position 475 of record JAISSE010000317.1, on the reverse strand, counting down.
GGCTTTATTGATAGGATTTTTATTCGACAGGGGATTGTTCTACTGGGCAGGCTGCGCCGTTTTTATCGGACTGCTGATATACCAGCACGCGATAGTTTCTCCGACAAATCCGAACCGCCACAGTGCCGCTTTCGGTCTTATGAACGGAATCGCAAGTGTAGGCTATGCCGTGTTTTCGATAACGGATGTTCTGTTAACTATGAACTATGAACTATAAACTGTTATTGGTTATACCGAACTGATGTTTGGCGGTTTAAAGTTCATAGTTAAAACGCCAGTTCGACACAGTCAATAACCCTGTACAGGCGAAGCACAATGCGGGGTTACGCTATGTTTATCCGCGAAAATCCGCTAAATCTGCGTCATCCGCGTGCTGAATTGCTTTCAGTTTTTCTCTTTGCGAGCCATATCTTTCAGAGAGATATACTGATTCAGGCGGGCAGGAGTTCTGTCTATGGACGAACCCGCGAATGAA
>JAISSE010000263.1 GCA_031273285.1 Prevotellaceae bacterium | reverse complement strand
AATTGTAATTCTTCCGTATATTTTGAAGGCGGGAGTTGACGTTGCATTATCAAACCCCACAGATTTGGTGAACGCTTTGGGAATTCCTCTGAATGTACAGTTGATTATAGCATTGATTCCTTTTGCAGTAGGACTGATTACTATCGCTTTGCTTGTCAGGGGAATGCATAAACGCACATTTTCAGAGACGGTGAACGGCAGAGCAAAAATCCGCTGGAATCGCGTTTTTACGGGTTTCGCCGTCTGGTTTTTGTTGATGCTGGTTTTTCTGGCAATATCTTATATTGTCGATCCCGCAAATTTACGCATACAGTTTGATGCCCGACAATTTATCCCGCTGCTTGTTATCGCGCTGTTGCTGATACCGTTCCAAACCACTTTTGAAGAATATGTCTTTCGCGGCTATCTGGCACAGGGCATCGCCGCATGGACAAAAAACCGGTGGGCGGTAATTTTGATTCCGGGCATACTGTTCGGACTGATGCACTATTCGAACCCCGAAGTCAAGGAATTCGGATTCTGGCTGTCAATGCCTCAATACATTATGTGGGGGATAATTTTCGGTTTGATTGCCGTGCTGGACGACGGAATCGAACTCCCCATCGGAATACATGCCGCAAACAATATATTTGCATGTCTGTTTGTTACGCATAAAGCATCGGCATTGCAAACTCCGGCAATTTTTGAACAGCTGAAAGTAGATCCGCTTTCCGATATGCTTGGTCTGCTGATAGCCGGAGCCTTGACAGTGTTTATTTTCTCCCGAAAATACAAATGGGATTTCCGTATTTTAAACAGAAAAATGGAACAGGCGGAAGAAATGGAGAGTTGAGAGTGAAGAGTTATTTTTCACTTACTGCTGTTGCGTTAACTTTGGGCTAATGGACAAAATTAACACACCGGCAGTATTTTTCACTCTCAACTCTCAACTCTCAACTCAAATGACCGACAGTCTCTTTCCTGTTTTTATGAATGCGTTTATACACTTATCCAGATGCGTTTTGTTGTGGGCGGCAGACAGTTGCACCCGTATCCGCGCCTGACCTTTGGGTACTACGGGATAGTAAAATCCGGTAACATAAATTCCTTCGTCGAGCATGGACGCGGCAAAATCCTGCGAAAGTTTTGCATCGTAAAGCATTACGGCACAGATTGCAGACTGTGCGGGCTTAATATCGAATCCGGCAGCAAGCATTTTCGAACGGAAATACTCAACATTTTCGACCAGAGCAGTATGGAGATCATCGCTCTCGTCCAGCATTTTGAATAATTCCAGACTTGCGCCGACTATTGCCGGAGGTATCGAATTCGAGAACAGATAGGGACGGGAACGCTGGCGCAGCAAATCAATGATTTCCCTGCGTCCTGTCGTGAAACCGCCTATTCCTCCTCCGAACGCTTTTCCGAGCGTTCCGGTATGGATGTCTATACGACCGTAAATATCAAACAATTCGTTCACTCCACGTCCGGTTTTTCCAACAACTCCGGCGGAATGACACTCGTCCACCATGACCAGGGCGTCGTATTTCTCCGCCAAATCGCAGATTTTGTCTAAAGGCGCCACATTGCCGTCCATCGAAAATACCCCGTCGGTAACAACAATCCTGAATCGTTGAGCCTGTGCTTCTTTCAGACAGTTTTCCAGCTCGTTCATGTCGGCGTTGGCGTAGCGATAGCGTTTAGCTTTGCTGAGCCGCACTCCGTCGATTATCGAAGCGTGGTTCAGAGAGTCGGAAATGATGGCGTCCTCTTCGGAAAACAAGGGTTCGAAAACGCCGCCGTTGGCATCGAAACACGCCGCATACAGAATGGTGTCCTCCGTTTTGAAATATTTGCTGACGGCAGCCTCCAATTCTTTGTGAATGTCCTGTGTTCCACAGATAAACCTCACCGACGACATTCCGAATCCATGAGTATCCATCGCTTTCTTTGCCGCCTCAATTATCCGTGCGTTATTCGAAAGTCCCAGATAATTGTTGGCGCAAAAATTCAGAACGGTTTTCCCGCCAACCTCTATTTCAGCCGATTGGGACGAGGCGATTATTCTTTCTTTTTTGTAAAGACCGGCTTCTTCGATTGATTGAAGTTCCGCTGTCAGATGTTTTTTTAAAGATGTATACATGATTTATACTGTTTTAAAATTTTTAATTCTGTTCATAATTTTGACTGTCGATATTTACCGGAATCGATTTTGAAAATATTTTGGTTCCGGCTCTGATATGTCCCGAAAAGGAGAGTTTGGTTCTGTCTTCTCCCGCGAGTATCGCTCTTATTCTTCCCGACATAATCGCCATGCGGTCGGTGATTTTCACATCGAACAGCATGGTAACCCGTTCCCGCGAGCGTTTGTTTATTTTGGCTTCCCGACGCAAACTTGCCGTACCGAACGAATATCCGTCGCGCAGAATCTCGATATCTGCCTTCCTGATGTAGATATTATGCGAAGACGGATTGTTTGCCAGAACATTTACTTCCACAACGGCATTGCTGCCTTTCAGCGTTTTAAGTGTGATTTCCTGCAATTCTTCAATCTCCGCATTCTTAATTT
>JAISSE010000251.1 GCA_031273285.1 Prevotellaceae bacterium | reverse complement strand
ACTATTCCCTGTTCTTCGTATCCATCCAGATTGTTACCGGTCCGTCGTTGAGGAGTTCCACTTTCATGTCGGCGCCGAATTGTCCGGTTTTCACTTCATGTCCCAGTTCGCGGCTCAGTTCCGAACAGAACCGTTCGTACAGCGGAATTGCCGTCGGGGCTTTTGAGGCGCGGATATAGGAAGGTCTGTTTCCCTTTTTCGTCGAGGCGTGGAGCGTAAACTGACTGACGATTAATATATCTCCGTTTATGTCTGAGACGGAACGGTTCATCACTCCATTCTCATCATCAAAGATTCGCAGGTTTACGATTTTTTTCGACAGCCATTCCACGTCGTCCCGCGTATCCGCATCTTCGATACCTGCAAGGATTAGCAGTCCCTGTCCGATGGACGATTTCACGGTGTTGTTGATGGTGACCGATGCATGGCTTACTCTTTGTATTACGGTTCGCATTTTATTGTTTATGAAGGCTTGCATGTATAATTTCCGCTCTTTTCCGTCCGACCAGTTCACTCAGTTCTTCCGGCGAAACTTCCCTGATTCGTTTCACGCTTCTGTATTTCTTCAGCAGTTCCGTTTTGGTCTTTTCGCCTACCCCTTTGATGGAATCCAGTTCGGAAAGGATTTGTTTTTTACTTCTGACATTGCGGTGGAAGGTGATTCCGAAACGGTGCGCTTCGTCGCGCAGGCGTTGAATCACTCTCAGGGTTTCGGATGTTTTGTCGAGGACGAGCGGTACGGGGTCGCCGGGATAAAAGATTTCTTCCAGCCGTTTTGCCAGTCCGATGATGGAAATCCGGTCCGTCAAATTCAGTTTTTGCAATACCGAATAGGCGATGTTCAACTGCCCTTTTCCTCCGTCGATCACAATGAGTTGCGGCAGCGGCTGTTCTTCTTCCAGCAGTCGCGTATATCGGCGTGTTACGATTTCTTCCATTGTGGCGAAATCGTCGGGACCGACGACCGTTTTCACATGAAAGCGGCGGTAATCTTTTTTCGATGGTTTGCCTTTCCTGAACACGACGCACGCCGCTACCGGATTCGCGCCCTGTATGTTGGAGTTGTCGAAACATTCGATCTGCATGGGTAAAACGGGCAGATGCAGGTCGGTCTGGATGGTTTTCAGCAATCGCGTGGTTCGCTGTTCGGGATTGAATTTCTCCGACTGTTTGAGCCTGTCCGCTTTGTATTGCCTTACATTTTGCAGCGACAGTTCCAGCAGGTTGAGCCTGTCGCCCTTTTTTTGAGGAATCGTATAGGCGATCTCTTCGGACACTTTCATATCGGGCAAAAAGGGAAGGATGATTTCTTTTGCATCGCTGTGGAATTTTTCCCGCATTTCCACAATTCCCATGCCGAGCAGTTCTTCTTTCGATTCTTCGAGTTTCTTTTTGTACTCGAAAGTGTAAACGTTCACGACGGCTCCGTTGCCGATGTGCATATAATTAATGTAGGCTGATTTTTCATTTTCATCGAACGAAAAAACGTCGATATTGTTCAGCGCGGGCGTTACGACTGTCGAGCGTGCACGGTAGTTTTCTATCGTTTCATATTTTTCCTTGATGACCTGCGCCTCTTCAAAGCGCATTTCCCGGCTCAGGCTGCGCATTTGTTCCATCAGGACGAGGGATATTTTCGAACTGTTGCCTTTCAGGATTTCCCGGATTTCTTTTAGCCGGTTTTCATATTCCGCTTCCGAAACGAGACCGGTGCAGGGGGCATCGCAGCGTTTGATGTGATATTCAAGGCAGACTCTGTATTTTCCTTTCCTGATGTTTTCGTCCGAGAGCGGCAATTTGCAGGTGCGAAGCCTGTAAACGGTTTTTATCATGTTCAACATCGTTTTTGCCGTGGCAATCGAGCCGTAGGGTCCGAAATATTGCGAGCCGTCTTTTACAATGTTTCTTGTTTTGAAAATTCGCGGGAAGTTTTCGTTCTTGATAACAATGGACGGATAGGTTTTATCGTCTTTGAGCATGACGTTATAGCGCGGGCGGTTTTGTTTTATCAGACTGTTTTCCAGCAGCAGCGCTTCCGCTTCGGTATCGACAACGATGTATTTGATGTCGCGGATTTGTTTCACGAGCACGCGCGTTTTGCCTTCGACGTGGTCTTTCCGGAAATAGGACACAACGCGTCTCTTCAGATTTTTTGCCTTGCCGACATAAATGACGGTTTTCCTGTCGTCAAAAAACTGATAACAGCCCGGCTTTTCGGGCAATGCCGAAAGTATTGTTTCTATATGCTGTTTGTAGTCCATCGCGTTATCTTCCCGAAAGAATCAGTAAAACATTTATATCACTCGGAGAAACGCCGGGTATCCGGCTTGCCTGCGCTATGGTTTCGGGCTCAATTTTTGCCAGTTTCTCCCGTGCCTCCGTCGAGAGGGACTGAATTGAGCGGTAATCAAATTTGTTTTTGATTTTGATGTTCTCCAGACGGCTCATCTTTTCGGCAATCTGTCTTTCACGCATGATATATCCCTCGTATTTGATATGAATGTCGGCGCTTTCGACAATTTCGTCTTTCCGGGAATTTTCCAGAGAAGCGACGATATTACCTATCTCCGGTACATCGCGCGCTATGTTTTGCAGGTTCACCTGCGGACGTCTCAGGATTTCGATCAGCTTGCACCCGTGCCTGATTTCGGCTGTTTCCAGCACATGCAGGGTTTTGTTGATTTGACAGGGCTTCACCGAACAGTTTTGTACAAGCGAAATAATCTCTTCCGTTTTTTCCCTTTTCCTTTTCAACAGTTCGTATCGGGCGGCGTTTGCCAGTCCCAGATCGTACGCTTTCTCCGTCAGACGAAAATCCGCATTGTCCTGCCGAAGCAAAATCCGGTACTCTGCCCTCGACGTAAACATGCGATACGGCTCATCCACGCCTTTTGTAACCAAATCATCAATCAGAACGCCGATGTAGGCTTCATCTCTTTTCAACGTGAATGTTTCGCCGCCAAAGGCTTTGAGATGCGCATTGATGCCGGCGACAATTCCCTGTCCGGCGGCTTCTTCATATCCGGTTGTGCCGTTTATCTGTCCTGCAAGGAACAGGTTTCCGACCGTCTTTGATTCGAGCGTATGCGTGAGTTGAACAGGATCAAAATAATCATATTCGATGGCATAACCCGGTCGATAAATCACCGCCTCCCTGAATGCCGGAATGGATTTGAGCGCTTTTATCTGAATATCCACCGGCAATGACGATGAAAATCCGTTCAGATAATATTCGTTCGTGTCCTCGCCTTCGGGTTCGAGAAAGAGCTGATGATGCGTTTTGTCGGCGAACGTTACGATCTTCGTTTCAATGCTTGGGCAGTAACGCGGGCCGATACTCTTGATTTGTCCGTTATAGAGCGGCGATTCGTACAGTCCTCTTCGCAGAATATCGTGCGTTTCTTCGTTTGTGTTTACTAACCGGCAACTCAACTGTTTCAAACGGCGCATGTCGCTGTCGGGAAGATACGAAAATTTCACCGCCGTGTCGTCGCCTTTTTGTTCGGTTGTCAGGTCGAAATCCACACTCCGCGCATCAATCCTGACCGGCGTACCGGTTTTCATGCGTCCGGCGCTGATGCCGCAACTTTTCAACTGTTCGGTCAAGCCGCAGGAAGCCGGTTCGGAAATCCTGCCGCCGGGAAATTGAACCCTGCCGACATGAATCAGTCCGTTCAGGAACGTTCCCGCCGTCAGAACAACCGACTTTGCATAAAATTCCATTCCCATCTGCGTTTTTACGCCGACAACCGTCCGGTCTTTTATCATAAATCCGGTTACAGTATCCTGCCACTGAAAAAGGCAGGGAATGGAATCCAGCGTTTCCCGCCACGCAATGCCGTATTTCACCCTGTCGCTCTGTGCACGCGGACTCCACATTGCCGGTCCCTTGCTGCGGTTCAGCATACGGAACTGTATCGCCGTCCGGTCTGTTACAATTCCCATATATCCGCCAAGCGCATCTATCTCCCGGACAATCTGCCCCTTGGCAATTCCTCCAATAGCCGGATTGCAACTCATTTGCGCAATCTTGTTCATATCTATGGTAATAAGCAGCGTCTTTGAACCCAGATTAGCGGCGGCGGCAGCAGCTTCGCACCCCGCATGTCCCCCTCCTACTACTATTACATCATATTCAAATTTCATGTTTCTACGATTTTTATTTTCATTTACCGACCGACAAAAATACCTCAATATTTCGAGATAAAAAAGTGCGGGCATAAAAAATCGCCTCAAAAACGACGCTCAACAGCACGCGGATAACGCGGATTAGAGGGATTTTCGCAAATATACTCGCGCGGTTTCGTTGGGTGCATGTGCCGGATTGCTTCCATACGATAGCGGCAGGCATTCCACCCGCCAAAACAAATTCGATAAAAACTTTTCTGCAAAGACTATATTTCGGATATTGCACAAAAGTACGGTATAATTTTATCAAAACTTACATAAAAGTATGGTAAAATGCTCTGCTTTTCATGCAAACCAATATGTCAAAGGTCGCATTGTAAGAACAAACGAGCGACTAAATTTATTTAACACAAAGGGCGGTTTTAAAAGTAATTTGGCACGCAGATGACGCAGATTTAATAGATTTACGCAGATAATGGAGACGCCTAAACTAGGCGTATCTACTATCTGCGTAAATCCTTATAATCAGCGTTATCTGCGTGCTTTTGTGGCAGCCTCTGTTTTGAAAAATGTCGTCAATCCGATGTTTGTAACCATCTGTCGGGAAGAATTAAAACAGGAATCGGACGGGTCATTTTCGTATCGCCGAAAAAAATCGTAAATTTGCAGAAAAATAATTAATGTTACAATCGAATATAATATTAGGAATTGACCCGGGGACCATCATCATGGGCTACGGTGTGCTTGAGATTG
>JAISSE010000234.1 GCA_031273285.1 Prevotellaceae bacterium | reverse complement strand
CAATCTCACATCTGGGATATATCAAGCGTACTCCTCTCAACGAATACCGTTTACAGAGCAGAGGAGGAATCGGTTCGAAAGGAAGCACAACGAGAGACGACGATTTCATAGAGCATATATATGTTGCCAACATGCACAGCACCATGCTGTTTTTTACTAAAAAAGGTCGCTGCTACTGGTTGAAGGTATATGATGTCCCCGAAGGTTCGAAAATCTCCAAAGGGCGGGCAATTCAGAATGTTATCAACATAGAAGCCGAAGACAAGGTAATGGCGTACATAAATGTCAAAACCCTCACCGACGAAGAATATATCAACAATAATTATATTGTATTGTGTACAAAACGGGCGACTGTCAAGAAAACACGCCTTGCGGAATATTCACATCCTCGTGTTACGGGTGTTAATGCCATTACTATCAGGGATAACGACGAACTGCTGGAAGCCAGTTTAACCAACGGTACAAACGAAATCGTTATGGCGGCAAGAGACGGTAAAGCCGTGAGATTTAACGAATCCGATGTACGACCGATCGGACGTACGGGCGCAGGAGTGCGCGGGATGACAATCGACGAAACCGACGAAGTGATCGGCATGGTTTGTGCTCAAAATCAAAGCGCACAGATACTGGTCGTTTCCGAAAACGGATACGGAAAACGTTCGGAACTGGACGATTACCGGGTAACCAAACGCGGAGGAAAAGGTGTGAAAACTCTGAATATAACGGAAAAAACAGGCAAACTGATTGCAATAAAGAACGTGAACGACGAAAACGACCTGATGATAATCAACAAGTCGGGATTGACAATCCGCCTGGCTGTTTCGGAAATAAGTCTCCTGAAAAGAGCGACTCAAGGTGTAATATTAATCAAATTAAAGGAAAAAGATTCGATTGCCGCAGTTATACAGGTCGGCAAAAGCGAGGAAAAATCCGACGAAAATGTTGATGACAATCAGGTTTCGGATACGGGAAAAGAAACGGAAACGATAAACGAATAGATCAGATCATGAAAAAGTTGTTGACTGGAATACTGCTTTTGCTTCTGAATGTGTGCATTGCATTTTCTCAAAAATTCGAGAAAAGACTTGCGGCAAGCGACAGGGATATTGCACATATAACGAAAGGAGCGAATCCCAAAACATGGATTGCAAGGGGCAAACTGTTCTACGACATTGCGAACAGCCCTGTGGAAAACCTGATGGCGGGAATGAGTGAAAACTCGTACAAGGTTGCCATACAGGGCGAAACGCTCACCGAAACGGTAGAAACCATAGGCGAAAAAAAGTATAAAGTACACACTTTTCCCGACAAAAAAATATATCTGGCATCCGAAATGCTGATGTTCTGGGATATACTCAAATACGAAGTCCCCGACCCGCTGCGTAAATCGTACGAGGCTTATCAGCGGGCGAAAATCCTTGACAGAAACGGTAAAAATTCAAAAAAAACGGCAGAAGGGCTTGGTTTGCTGGCTATTCTGGCAAAAAGCGAGGCGTTCAACAAGTACTATGCGGGTAAACTTCCCGAAGCGATTGAACTGTTCAGGTTATCCATCGACTGTTCGTCCGATTCCTTAGTCGGAGAAATTGATTCTCTGGGATATTATTTTGTGGGGGTCATTGCGAGTGATACGGGCAGGGATTCCATTGCCGAAAAATATCTGCGCAAAGCGATAAATGCGGGCTATACCGACAAAGGCGATGCGTATGCGTATCTTGGAAAAACGCTGATGAATCTTGAGCGACCCAACGAAGCGAGAGAAGTTCTGGAAAAAGGATTTGCCCGAAACCCCGACAATCATCAGCTGATATTTTCATTGATAAACAATTACATGGTGTCGGGAAGGGATCCGAGAGAGATTATACCGTTGATAAAGAAAGCGCAAAAAGCGGAACCGAATAATCCGGGTTTATATACTGTCGAAGGGCAGTTGTACGAAAAGACGGATGATTTGGAAACGGCTATCGAATGTTTCAGGGAGTCTATCGAAATTGATCCGGACTATTTTTACGGTTATTCGGCTTTAGGGCTACTGCATTTCAATTCGGGGGCAAAATATACCGAACAGGCTATAGCGGAGAGAGATAATGCGGAATACGAGCGATTGCTCAATCGTGCCGACGAACAGCTCAAACTTGCCCTGCCTTTCCTCGAAAAGGCGCTCGATTTGTCCAAAGATAACACAACGCTTGCTCAACCGGTGATTCGGGCTTTGAGAGACATCAATTTCCATTTCCGTTACGAAAACGACACGTTTAAGGAAAATGCCGAAAAATATTCGAAACTGCTGAATAAACAGGGGGAAAATTGAAGCGGTACAGTATGTTCCGGATCCCTGACAACGCCGACGGTGCGACGCGGCTGTTCATTGCATCCGCGATGCGTTCAAAGGCGAAAAGTTGCAAAAAGAGGCGGCAAAAGTTAGTGTCGCCCTGCTGTCGGAATAATTCCGGGTTTTATATGCTGAATAACAGACATATAGTATCTTTCGGCTCTCTTTTTAAAATTCTTCGGACAGGCATTTAGCATAATTTAAGATTTTTTAGCATATATTAAGAGACGAAATAAAATAATTATGACTACCTTTGAACAAGAAAAAATAAAGATATAATGGGCATCGGGAGATATATGGGATTGATAAACACAATATTATACCGTACCGAATAAAATAGGGATGAATGCAAAATACATGATTTACGAAAAATTGAAAGGATGCAGGAACGAATTTTGATTATATACACACCTTTGTCGGCTATTGTAATCACG
>JAISSE010000114.1 GCA_031273285.1 Prevotellaceae bacterium | reverse complement strand
TGCGTATATGTGTCTTTTGCAACAAGTTTGAGTATGTCTTCAATCGGGAAGGCTTTTTGCATCGGCATCAGCTCCCGACGTTCGTCGTCGAACGGACTGTGGAGGCTGATTGCAAGCCGGCACCGGCTGTGTTGCAGGAACTTTTCCATCCCGGAGAGTACGCCGATCGTAGACACCGTTATCCGTTTGTGACTCCAGCCGATACCGTAACCCGAAGTGAGAATTTCCAGACTTTTCAACACCTCGTCAATATTGTCCATCGGTTCGCCCATACCCATGAATACGACGTTTGTAAGCCTGTCCTTTTCGGGCAAACTCCATATCTGATTGAGTATTTCGCCGGAAGTCAGATTCGCTTTAAGTCCCTGACGGGCGGTCATGCAGAAACGGCAGCCCATGCGACAGCCCGCCTGCGATGATATACACAGAGTTGCCCGCTCCGATTCGGGGATATATACCGATTCCACGGAGTTTCCGGAGTTCAGCATGTAAAGATATTTTTTTGTTCCGTCCGAGGATATTTGCACGTCCGACGGAGGATAAAGTCCCGTTTCATATTCCGACGACAGCATTTCCCGCGCTTTTTTCGACAGATTGGTAATTTCGTTTATATCCGAAATGCCTTTTTTATACAGCCAGTCGGCTATCTGCCTGCCCGAAAAGGAAGGCAATCCTTTTTCCCCGGCACAGACAACAAGCTCGTCCAGTGTCTTTCCGAAAAGCGGGTTCATGTTTTTTTACTTCCGAAAAAATTGAGGAATATTTTCACCGTTTCAATCAGCGTGCCGACTGCAACAAGCACGCCCAAAAGCGTCCATGGAAAAACAATGATACCCGATTTCCACAGGTATAACGTCAGAATACAAAACGATATTCCGAATACGATTTTTACTGAGGAAACCGTATACGGCTGCTTTTTATTTTCTTGGCTTTCCAGCAGTTTCCTGTGTTCTTCAAGTATGGGAATTATTTTTTTCCTGAACTCGCTGTCGGCGCCTTTGCGGTCGAGATATGCCAGTATATCGGAGAAACGGTCTCCGCGTTCAATCATTTTTATGGCGTATGCCAACAGTTTATCTTTTTCGTCCTGTTCCATTTCCTGCTGTTCTACAAATGAATGACTTCTCCGTGTGCGGCGGCGGCGGCTTCGGCGACGGCTTCGCTCATGGTCGGATGCGGATGAACGGTTTTCAGTATCTGTCTGCCCGTTGCGCCCAGCTTCAGCGCCAGCGCCGCTTCGGATATCATTTCGGTTACCCCGATACCAATCAGATGCGCCCCAAGCAGTTTGTCCGTTTTTTCATCGAACACGAGTTTCACAAAACCGTCTCTGTTGCCCGCCGAAGCTGCTTTTCCCGACGCCGAATAGGGGAATTTTCCCGTTTTTACGGAAAATCCGGCTTCCCGCGCATGTTTTTCGGTCATGCCGACAGACGCAACTTCGGGAGTTGTGTAGATACAGGACGGCATACAATTGTAATCAACGGGTTCGACGTCCAGCCCCGCAATTTTTTCCACACATGCGACAGCTTCGCTCGAAGCCGCATGAGCCAGAGCCGGAGTAGCGATGACGTCGCCGATTGCATAAATGCCTTCCACATTCGTCCGACAGTACGAATCCGTCCTGATTTTACCCTTTTCCGTCTCTATTCCAAGATTTTCGAGACCGATGTTTTCGATATTGGCAACAACCCCTACGGCAGACAGCACTTTCGCGCAAATCACCGTTTCGGAGCCTTTTTTGGTTGATATGTCGACAACGCACCTGCCGTCGTTTACGGTAACCGAATCGACGGAAGAATTTGTCATCACTTTTATGCCGGCTTTACGTAACGACCTGCTCAACTGCACCGAAACGTCTTCGTCCTCCAAAGGAACAATATTCGGCATAAACTCGACAACAGTAACACTCGTACCTATTGAATTATAGAAGTATGCCAGCTCGGTACCTATCGCTCCGGAGCCGACAATCACCATGCTTTCGGGTATATCGTCGGGAAACAGCGCTTTTTTGTAACTTATCAGATATTTTTCGTCTACAGGCAGGGAAGGCAGTTCTTTCGGACGCGCGCCCGTTGCTATAATCACATGTGTTGCCGTGATTTCCCTGTTTTCCTCTCCCGAAATTTCGACCGTATTCGGCGATTTCAGCCTGCCGTAGCCCCGAATCAAATCAATTTTATTCTTTTTCAGCAGCATGTCTATTCCTTTACTCATCGTGGCGGACACGTTTTTAGCCCTGGCAACTATTTTTTCAATATCGGGGACGGCGCCGCCGGCAATTATGCCGTAATCTGCCGAATGTTTTATGTTGTCAAACACTTGAGCGCTCTTTAGCAGGGTTTTTGTCGGGATACATCCTCTGTTGAGACAAACACCGCCGACTTCGGTACATTCCACTATTGCCGTTCTCATTCCCAGCTGAGACGCCCTGATTGCAGCGGTATAACCTCCGGGACCACTGCCTATTACTGTTAAATCGTATTGCATAATCAAATCATTTATACCGACTGCAAAGGTAATTCATAATTTTAAGATTCAACGGAAGGATAAAGTTTTTTTTAGCAAATCATTGAAGGTTAAATACGTTGGGTGCATTTGGCTACGCCGAACTTACGTTTGACTGCGCCGAACTTACGTTTCGTGAAATTAGAAAAATTCGTACAAATTCGTGGATAAAATTCGTGGATAAAATCCACCCTTTTTACATTTTGTTCACCGGAAAAAAAATTATTATCTTTGCCCCGTTTTTTAACATGTTTTTTTTATGATTGGACAGATTTAAGATATTTTTATGCAGGGTATTGTTTTACATAGCGTTCGCAAAGAATTTGGAAAAAATTTCCGAACAGGGTATGTTTTTGCATACTTTGGCATGATTGTTGCAGAGAAGATCAGCGAGTTACACATTCACACATGTAGATTACGTTCGCGCGTATATAACAAAATTTTCAAAAAAATCCTATCAAACTGCAACATATTTTTGGTATGTGCGGCTTTTTTTGTGTTCTCGGTCGCCGTTGCGAAACAGTACAGAAAAACCCGTATTTTGCCCCTGCAAATTGCAGGAACACGTTGTACGGCGTACAATCATCCCCTGCAAATTGCAGGAGCACGTTGTACCGCGTATAATCACCCCCTGCAAATTGCAGGAACACGTTGTACGGCGTACAATCATCCCCTGCAAATTGCAGGGGTATTCCGTGAAGTACATGAGGGAGGCAAACCTTTCTACCTTATACTCTCCACCTTTTCCTTCCGCAAAAGGTCAAACAGTAAATTATTAACAAATAAATAACGGTTTATATCATGAAAAAATTTATTAAACGCATTAAAATTCACCTGTTCAGGAACAACAGACATTTTGAGTTCATGACGGAAATACGTGGTTTGCTTACGCCGGCTGTGATTGCCCGTTCGCCGAAAATAGCAGAGCAGGCTGATATCATTACCCGCCTGCTGGGAGAAGAAGACATTGCGGTGTTGCAGGTGCGCAAGTACGAAGAAAGCGACGAAATCCTCCGCACGGACGCAGCACGCGGCAACAGTTTCACCGGCATGAAGGCTTTGCTGAAGGTGGCGCTCAAACACAAGGACGACAACATCCGAAAAGCGGCGGAGCGTCTCAAACCGTTCTTCGACGCCAATAAAAATCTTGCACGCCTGTCACTCGACGAGGAAACGGCTGCCATCTACAATCTCCTGCAGGAACTCGACGCTCGCCCGAACGAAGTGCAAACCGTCGGCATCGCCGCCCTGACGGAGGAATTACGGGGTTACAATCAGGAACTTACGGCGCTGATGGAAAGCCGCTACTCTGCCGAAGCACGGCGAACTAACCTTAAAATGAAGGAAGTGCGT
>JAISSE010000003.1 GCA_031273285.1 Prevotellaceae bacterium | reverse complement strand
TTTCATTATGCGCACGGCAAGTTTGCATACGTCATTATCCTGTCGGGAGTGGGTTTCCTGCTGCTGCTGATCGGGACGCTGAACTATATCAACATCTACACCATAGTGGTGCTTCGACGAAGTAAGGAGTTCGGGATGAAAAAAGTGTTCGGCGCCGAAGGACACAAGGTGTTTTTGCAGTTAGTATTGGAGAACCTGAGCGTCATTGTTCTGTCGCTTGGCATTGCATTTTTTCTGGCAGAATCGCTGAAAACTTTTGTGACTAACGCCTTCGGATTTGAACAGTTTCCCAACCTGCGGCTCGACATTATGCTTGCGCTCGTTCTGGCGTTTGCGCTTCCGGCGATAACGAGCATAACCCCGTTTTTCCGATACAGGTATCTGACGCCGATTAAATCGCTGAAATCCGTTTCGGGCGGCAACAAATCGCTGCTGTCACGGCAGATGTTTCTCGCATTTCAGTATTTTATTACCATGACGCTAATTGCAGTTTCGCTGCTTTTTGTGAAACAGCTCGACTATATGCTTGAGGCGGATTTGGGCTACAGCACGCAAAATATAATTGAAATTCCGTTTTTCAAAGAGAACAGACAGGTATCCGGGGGTATGTCGCGTCAAGAACGGCGGGAGGCAGTGAATAAACAATATAAGGTTCAGGACGAAGTGAAACAGAAACTGAACGCCTCGCCGCTTGTGAAGCAATGGACACGAAACCGACTGCCCTTTAGAACATACTCGTATGAGTGTAACATGAAAACGCCCTACGGAGAATTTCAACCCTGTACATTGATGGGCGTTGATGATGTATGGCTTGAAATGTTTGATGTGCAGCTGCTCGAAGGACGTTTGTGGGATAAGAGTATCGACCATGACGGCGAGTGTAATTTAATTGTCAGCGAATCCATGCTTAAACAGTTCGGAATTACGGATTACCGTGAAACCGCACTCGAACTTTCCCGTCCTTTCTTTGTAGGAAACAGAGACAAGCCCCACCGTATTGTGGGGGTGATAAAGGATTTATATATATCGCATCTTTCGCAGAAACAAAATCCGCCGGCAATATTCTTCACCGAAGGATTTTTCGAGTACCCTGTTGTTATGTCGTTTGCTCCCGAAAACAAAGCGGCTGTTCTCGAATTTGTGAAAAATCTGCACGAAGAACTGATTGGCGGCGAATTTACTTATTCGTTCATCGAAGACGAACTGAAGGCGATGTACAGGGAAGATGAAAAGATTGCCCGCATCTATTCCGTGTTTACGGTGATTGCGATTTTTATTTCCATACTCGGACTGTTCGGCATTTCGCTGTTCGACATCCGGCAACGGAGAAAGGAAATAGCCATCCGCAAAATCAACGGCGCTTCAACCAAAGATATTATGCTGATGCTTGTGAAGAAATATCTTGTACTGCTCGGCGTCTCGTTTGCGCTATCCGTACCTGTTGCGTGGTACGCAATCGACAGGTATCTGGAAAATTTCGCTTTTCGGACGCAGGTGTCGTGGTGGCTGTTTGCGGTAGCGCTCGCACTCACCGCCGCCGTTTCGCTGATTACGCTGATTTGTCAGGTCTATATGGCAAGTAACAGGAATCCGACGGAAGTGGTGAACAGTGAATAATGATTGAGGAGACGTGGCGTACCCAATGCCGTCAATTTAAGAAACTGTGATGAAAATTTAATGAAATACCCATGACAAAAAGATAAAAACAGACACACAGGAGGGATGCAGTTCGACCTCGAAGAGGTCAAATGTTTATAGAAGCAATGTCCATTTCTGTTATTCGACCTCTTCGAGGTCGAATTGAATCACAACAGCTTCATATGTTTATATTTTTATTTTGTTAGTAACCTGAATCCCGTTTAAGAAATATTGAATCTCAATAGCAGGTGTTCTTATTCTGCTGTTTTTTTTGTCCGCAGGACATCCATGTGAATCCCCTTCGGGGAATTTTGAGGAGAACCATATTGGTGTTTCTATTGATATTTATGCCCTAACGGGCAAATCGCTTAGTTTTCGGCAATTTATCAATTGTTCCTATCCGGAACTCAGGTTAATAAATTGAAGCGAAAGCAATAATGCAATCATCCGTTTCATGATAAATAAAAAAAGGACGGCGCTTTTCCACACTTACGTGTATCAAGCGTCGTCCCTACTGATTTACAGAACTTTTTAAAAAGAATGATTCAACGCAATTTTTCTTCCAGCAGTTTAATATAATATCCGCCTACAACGGAACGTGCCTGGAATCCGACATGCCTTTTGTTGTCGGTATTGTACCAGTCGGACATCGGGACGCGGTCAACAGTTTCGTTCATAAACTTATACAGAGGCGCAATAAATTTGCCGAATGTTTCGGTATCGTCTGCCAAAGTCGCAGTCCAGACGATCCAGTCGGCTTTTGTGTAATTTTTGCGGTTATCCAGCGGAAGTCCGTAAACGTTCTGTTTTGTCAGATAATAAGGGATTTCCTTTTGAATGACCGTTTTCGGGAAAATATTCAATTTAAGAAGTTTATCCCATATCAGATTATACTTTTGGCTCCATGTACCCTGCTGGTCAAAAGTCAAACGATAGTGGTCGCCGTCGTCCGCCATTTTCATCCATTCCAGAGCCATTTCTTTCGCTTTGTCGGTATATTTTTTTGCGATATCTTTTTTACCGAGTTTATCGGCAAGATAACCGTATGAAGCGACGCCCATTATAGCCTTTACCGACAGATTCACATTGTGAGCAAAATGACCGGCAAAATCGTCGGTACAGAGTTGATTTTCCGGGTCAAGACCTTTTTCGACCAGATAATCCGTCCACACAGTCAGCACATCCCAGTGTTTCTCCGCATACTTTGCGTTACCTTCGACTTTGGCAATGGCAGCCGTAACGGTCAGCATATTACCCGCTTCTTCCACAGGCATGTCGCCCCCGTAAGTCTGTCCGTTTGCCCGCGGATATGTCCCCACATCGTGAGCAGGGAAGGGTTTTTTCCATTTTCCGCTTTCGCTGTAATAGAAAATGTGATTTAACAGACCCTTTGTCAGTTCGGGACTGTACAGCAGGAACAAAGGCGCCGAAGGATAAGTGATGTCAACGGTACCGATTGAGCCGTTGCTGAAATTCTCTTTCGACAGGAAAAGCAAATCGCCGTTCGGCGCTTCGACAAGTTTATGCGCCGCAATTGCCTGACGGTATGCAAGTACGCACAACTCGGCATATTCTTTACCGCCGACTTTGGTTGCTTTTGTAATCAGGTCGTAATCGAATTTCGAACATTTGCCGTTCAAGACGGCGAACTCTTTATTTGCCTCTGCAAATGCGGATTCTATCGTTTTCGAGCCGTCTTTGTTCCAGTAAGGACGAAGATTTGTGCCGAAATACGTTATCGAATAGACGTCGTCATAACCGATCAGCGCTTTACCCGAAGCCGATTTCGTTTTTCCCAGCGACTGCGCCACTGCGATGCAGGCATTGTCTTTTGCCGTAACGTCGCCCGACAGCGAACCGTTTCCCGAAAATTGTCCGCGAATGGCAGCAATATCGCCCGCAACATACGACGACGCGCTGTCTTTCTCGACGCCAAGGTAAAAATATCCCCAGTCGATACGGACGTCGTCGCCCTTTTTGTTCAAAACATTTTGTTCGACATTACCTGTCCTGACAAACAGCATATTTTCCTTTTCGAAGCCTTCTCCCCTGCTTTTCTGCGAAGGTTCGTGCAGCGCCCAGTTCGGAGCCGCCTCGAAATAGATTTCCGTCTGATGTTCATTGCCGTCCAGCGACGCGATGCTGTACGTAATATAATTCACGGGACGCGACACAAGATTCAGATTGTCGAGCAAAAGAGGCGCAAGAAACGAGAGTTTCAGTTCGACGTTTCCACATTCGAACACATAATGAGTCTGCGTAGCCTGCACGTTTACGGATTTCTGTACCGCCGCATTCTCGAAATACTTCGGAATGCCGGCTTCGACATAAATGCCGAAATCCACCAGAGCGCCGCCGGTTCTGTTACTGCAGTGCGCGGCAACGACAATCCGTCCGTCTTTTATTGTCGCCTTCACTTCGTCCGTAAGTTCGACAAGCACGTCTTTACGCCATACGTAGCCGGTTTTAACCACCCGTACACCGTTTACATACAGTTCAAAAGTGTCGTCGTGCGAATATTTCAGGAACAGTTTTTGCGCAGGGTCATACGAATCGACTTTGATATCCCGTCTAACCCAGATATCTTTTGTTTTCCAAAGAGTTTTGACGTTAGTCTCTTCGGAAGTACCAAAAGCAGCCTCGCCGGATTTCCATTTACTGTCGTTAAAATCAATTCGTTCCCAACCTTTTGCAGGTTCGTCGAAAGAGTATTTTCCCGTCCATGGAACTTCGTACGAGATAGCGGCTACAGGCTCTATAACAGGCTTTTCGACACCCATAAAACGATAGAGTCTGCCATCGACCCGGATAACTCCGAGCAAAGGATAATCTTTTCCCGTCCAATGTTTTACATTGTCGTCGTAAAGATTATCGGAAAACGACCAGGCGCTGGTATACGGGTCTATCGTTACCAGCGGATAAGCGGGAGCGCGAAGGTCATTTTTTACGACCGGCACTTCATTCCCTCCACATGCCGGCAATACGGCAAGGCATGCAAACAAAAAATTTTTAATTTTTTTCATAATAACTCAGTGTATTTATTTTTAATTTAATTTCATACTTCATACTTCATACATCAACCCTATTCACCGTTTCGGTTCGGAGGCAGCGAATTTCGCCACCGCAGAACTTTTTCTTTGAGTTCGGAAGCCCTGTCGGGATATTTTTCGCCGAGATTCGTTGTTTCCCGCTGGTCTTCGCGAAGATTGTACAGCGCCAAGCCGGTTCCGTCGGCATTAATCAGCAGTTT
Organism: Prevotellaceae bacterium; assembly: GCA_031273285.1. GTDB lineage: Bacteria > Bacteroidota > Bacteroidia > Bacteroidales > UBA932 > JAIRLF01. The sequence goes on along the minus strand of JAISSE010000003.1, from coordinate 1,235 downwards.
CCAGTCGCCTTCGCGCACGGCAAGATTCGGACTGACGTCTTTATCCGCCGGTTGAGGAAAGGCATTGCTGCCGTTTCGCCGGTATTCCCAGAAAATCGCTTTGTCGCGCTGCTGAGGTTCGCCGGCGAGCGCCCGGCTCATATCCACGCCGTCGCTTTCGTAATTGACGGGCAATGTCGCATGCGCCATATTACACAGACTGACAAACAAATCGAGAGCACTGACGACGGTCGTGTTATCGACTTTGGCGCGCGGAATCAAACGGTCGGGACTCCAGACAATGAAGGGCATGCGCATGCCTCCTTCGTAGAGCGACGCCTTGCAGCCTCTGTAATTACCCGCGCGGCTGCCGCGAAAACTTGGCGCAGGACCATTGTCGCTTGTGAAAATAACGATGGTATTTCTGTCGATACCCAATTCTTTCAGTCCTGCCAGCAGCCGTCCTATCTGCCGGTCGTACTCGATCAGGACGGTACGGAAATTCTTTTCGCTGTTTTCGCCGTCGGGAAACAGTTTTTGTTCTTCGATACTGCCCACCCACGGCGTGTGCATGTCGTCGGGCCACAGATTGACGAAACAGGGCTGTCCGCTGTTTCTTTTCAGGAAATCAAGCGTTTTGTCGACGAAATAAGCCGTGCGGTTCCAGCGTTTGATACTGTCTTTCGCCGACCATATCCAGTCGGTTGCCGTGATAAACGGGTCGGGATCGGGACTTTCGTAGGTGCTGACGTACTCGTCGTAACCGTATTTTGTGATGGAAGGCGCGTCCTTCACATCGCGTCCGCCGCCAAGATGCCATTTGCCGAAATGACCCGTCCTGTAGCCCGCCGCTTGCAGGGTACGCGGCAGAGTTGGCGCATCGGGATTCAGATAATCCGCCATTTCCGCCGACCGGTTGCCCGCTCTTGTCTGCAGGTAGCTTGTGATGTGAAAATTGCCCGGACATCTGCCGGTAAGCAGTCCCGCCCGCGAAGGCGAACTGATGGGCGACGCGCTGTAATACTGCGTAAAACGTACGCCTTCGTCCGCCATCCTGTCGATATTCGGCGTGGGGACGAACTTGCCGCCATAAACGCCGACGTCCCCAAATCCCATGTCATCGGTCAGGATGACGATGATGTTGGGACGCTCGACATTCGACTGCGCTGCAACGGACACGGACGCAACAGACGCCGCTCCGCCAAACATTATCGACAATAATTTTCTGGTTTTCATCCGTATTGCCTTTTATCGGT
>JAISSE010000125.1 GCA_031273285.1 Prevotellaceae bacterium | reverse complement strand
CTGAGCTCCGATTTCGGTGTTCTGAGCTCCGATTTCGGTGTTCCGAGCTCCGATTTCGGTGTTCCGAGCTCCGATTTCGGTGTTCCGAGCTCCGATTTCGGTGTTCCGAGCTCCGATTTTGTACCTCCGAGGTACAAAAAGGCATCTTAGACATGGAAAATATTGATTTCGACGAGTGGAGAGTCCAAAGTATTTTTCACTGTAAAAAGATTTAGCCATAACACCTCAAAAAAAGATTTAGCCTCTTTTTCGGCAAATCTGCTCCGATTCACAAAAAAAGTTTAATTTTGTAAAAAAATTAATGCGATTGTATTATATAAACAGTTATTAAATAAACAGATAAAATGATGAGACGAAAATTTACGACGCTAAACTCGACTTGCGTTCCGGTATCAATTGAAAATATCGACACCGACCAGATAATTCCAGCACGTTTTTTGAAAGCCACAACAAAAGAAGGCTTCGGAAAAAATCTTTTCTGCGACTGGAGATACGACAAACAGGGAAATCCCCTGCCCGATTTTCCCCTGAACAACAAAAACTATTCGGGAGAAATTCTGGTTGCGGGCAAAAATTTCGGTTGCGGTTCCAGCAGGGAACATGCTGCCTGGGCTATTCAGGATTACGGATTCAAAGTGGTTGTTTCCAGTTATTTTGCCGACATTTTCAAAAACAATGCCCTGAACAATTTCGTCCTGCCGGTTTTGGTTTCCGATGAATTTCTGAAAGAACTGTTCGCTTCGATTTACGGCAATCCGAAAACCGTCGTATCGGTAGATCTGGAAAAACAGACGATAACAAACAGTTCGACGGGCAAATCGGAACACTTCGATATCAACGGATACAAAAAAGAATGTCTGCTGAACGGATTCGACGATATCGATTACCTGCTGAACAGTAAATCGAATATAGAACAGTGGGAAAAAAACGGAAATTCGGCATACGAAACTTATTCCTGAACATTTATTCGGATAAAAATGAGTAAAATATACCAAAACATACTGATTGTAGCAGGGATAATACTGTCGCTCTTTCTGGCGTGGTATTTCAGAAATATCGTCGCGTATCTTCTGATTTCCGCCATATTGTCGCTTGTCGGCAAGCCCATTGTCGGTGTTCTCGGTAAAATCAGGATAAAAGAAAAGAAATTACCGCGCTGGCTCTGTGTTTCGGTAGCTCTCGGCACGATAATGTTCATTTTTTATCTGTTTTTATCTTTTTTCATTCCCCTGATAACATCCCATGCGCAGGCGCTGGCAAACGTGAACATCAACGATATAGTTACATTATTGACAGACCCGTTTGTACGGCTGGAAGAATTTATAAACACGGCATTTCCCGGTTCCGACTTTTCCTTCAACACTTTGCTTTTCGGAGAAATAAAATCCATTTTCAACAGTGATGAAATAGTGAAGTATTTCGGGTCGATAGCAGGATTGATTGTTTCCATGGCTGTTGCCGTTTTTTCAATCTCTTTCATCACATTTTTCTTTATGAAAGAAGAAAATCTTTTTATCGACGGGGTAGTGATTTTGTTTCCCGCGCAGTACGAATCCGGAATACGTCATGCGTGGAACAATTCGACAAAACTCCTTATGCGATATTTCATAGGCGTGTTTCTCGACATGATTTGCGTGATGACAATCCTGACCATAGGTCTGAAATTTGTTGTGGGACTGAATTTCAGTACGGCGATACTTTTAGGTTTCATCGCCGGAATACTGAATGTCATTCCATACGTGGGACCCCTGATTGCGGCAGTCGTCAGCATCGTGGTAACAATGGCGAATCTCAACACCGGCATAATCCCCGCGGACACAGGATATTCCGAAATACTGCTGAAGGTGCTGGGAGTGTTTATCACCATGAAAATACTGGACGATACTGTTTTTCAACCGTATATTTTCGCCAACAGCATAAAAGCCCATCCTCTGGAAATATTTCTGCTGATACTGATTGCCGGCAGTTTCGCCGGAGTGGGCGGAATGTTAATCGCCATACCCACATACACGATACTGAGGGTCTTTGCCAAAGAATTTTTAAACAGATTCCGGTTCGTGCAGAAACTTACGGAAAGAACCTGAAGACGCAAAACAGCCTGTAATCCGTTTCGTCCGCATCGGAACGGTTTGCTATCTGCTTACCCACACGCCGGTGATTTCTCCGAATACGAGTTTGTGATATTCTTTCACTTCTTCGTAAGCTCCGTCGATAAAACTTTTTCCTTCCGGCGTATAAAAATCATCGGGACCGACGGTTGTCAGTTCCGTTAATTTACATTCTATTATCAGTCGAGCCTCCTTGTATGTTGTATTTCCGGAAGGAGTCTGCACCGCCGTCAGGGTCGTTTCCTTCATTTTGTCGGTGTTTTTTCCGGTTTTACTGCCGAAAAACAGAACCTGCTCCTTGTATTCGTCGGGAAAATAGGACATTGTATAACTGTGCTCCTGCTTTATCAACTCCAGAGTATAGCGGCTGGCTCTCAGAAAACACCAGGTGGTGGGTTTTTCGAAAAGAATACCCAATCCGCCCCAACTTGCAGTCATGGAATTGTGTGCGGGTATTTTTCCCGCCGTGATAACGGTAAAATCCTTGCCCACCAGCTTAAAAACATTGTCCGTTATTTCTTCCGGAGAAATGCTTTTAAACAAACTGTCGAAAGACTTGTCTTTGACATTTACCGCCTCTTTGACTTTAGTTGCTCCGGGTTCATCGGCAGGCTTTATTCCGCATGAAACCAGCATTGTAACAAATAACATAACTGTACACTTTTTCATAATATATTCCATTAAACATGTAAAAAAACAGTTGCAAAGATACAAAAATAATTTGATTCCGGTTATCGAAAGCACGCGGATGACGCAGATTTTAAGGATTTACGCGGATAAGTAAAAGAACCGGTTATACGTCATAAATAATCTGCGTATATCCTTAAAATCTGCGTCATCTGCGTGCCGAATTGCTTTTCAGACAGCTATCTCGGCTTTGATAGCGGGATACGGGTCATAACCCGTCAGGTTAAAATCCTCATATTTAAAGTCGAATACGGATGTTACATCTTTATTTATCTCCATCACGGGCAGCGGGCGCGGCGTTCGCTGCAACTGAAGATTTACCTGCTCAATATGATTCGAATAGATATGGACGTCGCCGAAAGTGTGGACAAATTCGCCGGGGGTCAAACCCGTAACCTGCGCTATCATCATTGTCAGCAAGGCATACGAAGCGATATTGAACGGGACGCCCAGAAACATGTCGGCGCTTCGCTGATACAGCTGGCACGACAGCCGTCCGTCAGCCACATAAAACTGAAACATGGCATGACAGGGCGGTAAAGCCATTTTTGCAATATCGGCGGTATTCCAGGCGCTTACGATAAGCCTTCTCGAATCAGGATTATTTTTGACGGATTCAATCACATTGCTTATCTGGTCGATATGTTTGCCGTCGCCTGTCTGCCACGACCGCCACTGATAACCGTAAACAGGTCCGAGATTTCCGTTTTCGTCCGCCCATTCGTCCCAGATGGATACCCTGTTGTCATGCAGATATTTTATATTCGTATCGCCTTTCAGAAACCACAGCAACTCGTGTATTATCGAGCGGAGATGCACTTTTTTTGTAGTTACGAGAGGGAAGCCTTCCGATAAATCGAATCGCATCTGGTAGCCGAACAGGCTTTTCGTTCCCGTATTCGTTCTGTCGTGTTTTTCTATTCCTTCGTCAAGAATTTTTTTTAACAAATCAAGATATTGCCGCATTGTCTATAATAATTTATTTGTTGTTAAACAATAAAGTACAGTCTCCATAGCTTAAAAACCTGAAATCGTTGTTCAGTGCATAATTGTACACATCTGTCCATTTGTCGCCTATAAATGCCGCAACCAGCAGAATCAGAGTGCTTTCGGGCTGATGAAAATTAGTTATCAGACCTTTGACCGTCCTGAATCTGTAGCCCGGAACTATCATTATTTCGGTTGATGCCTGTTCGGAACCGGTGTTCCGGCTGTCCATTTTGTCAATCAGTCGTGTAAATGCTTCTTTCGCGCTCATGTCGGTATCGTGCTGATATGCTTCCCACTGCGATAAAGTATAATCGCTTTTTTCCTCAGCCGTAACTCCGAGCCAGTAAAGACTTTCCAGCATCCGGGCAGAGGTAGTGCCGACAGCGGTGATATTGTCGGATTTGTCGCGTAAATGCTCTAATGTCGAACGGTTTATGATAAAAGTTTCCTTATGCATCTCATGTTTGTGCACCAGTTCTTCCTTTATCGGTTTGAAGGTGCCGGCGCCAATGTGGAGAGTTATTTCTTCAAAATCAATGCCTCTGTCTGTCAATGTATTCAAAACTTCACGGGAGAAATGAAGCCCCGCAGTCGGAGCGGCAACGGAGCCTTTCAACTTGGAATACACTGTCTGATAGGAATATTCGTCTATCTGTTCCGAATCTCTTTTGAGATACGGAGGGATGGGAATATTTCCGCAACAGTCAAGAACTTTCGAAAAATCCATGGGCGCGTCCCATTCGAACATGATTAAAAAATCGTCCGCAACGTCCAGTTTTTTTGCTTTCAGACAGTATTTTTTTCCTTCATACTCAAGCTCTTTTTCGAGTATTTCGTTTTTCCATTTTTTTGCATTGCCGACAGCACACCACCATGAACAGTAACGCACGGACGACAGCGATTCGTCGAATGTGGACGGAGCGGCGGGATGAAGGCAAAAGACTTCAATCAATGCTCCCGTCTCCTTTCTGAAAAAAATCCTCGCCCGGATAACTTTCGAATTATTGAATACCAGCAGGGATTCCGGAGAAATAATATCCGGCAAACGCGAAAATACATGCTCGGAAATCTCTCCGTCATAAACCAGTAACTTGGAATTGTCCCGCCTGTCGCGCGGATAGCGGGCTATTTTTTCTTCCGGCAAAATATATGTATAATCCTTTACGAATATTTCCGGGATAATATGTTTTTTATCGTTCAT
>JAISSE010000278.1 GCA_031273285.1 Prevotellaceae bacterium | reverse complement strand
CATCTGCTGTCCCGAACGGCAAAATCGCTCTTTCGACAAATTTATTTTGATTTTATACGGATTTGATTTTCAGGATAAAAATAATTTATCCGAAAAAAATATCGTTGAAATTGATGTTTTTCGGAAATTTTATATACTTTTGGGGCATCAAATGGTGTATTAATTTGTTATTAGACTGATGTTATATTCTATGAATGTTTTGGTTTTAAATTGTGGCAGTTCTTCGATAAAGTACCAGCTGTTAAGCATATCGGGCGACAGCAGGGATGTACTTGCCAAGGGTATTGTCGAAAGAGTCGGACTTCCCGAAGGAGTTCTGATTCATAAGCCCGCAGGACAGGATACATTCGAACTCGGTCGCACGTTTTCCGGTCATGAGGACGGAATTAACGCCATACTGGCCGCCCTGACCGATGCAAAGCACGGCGTTATAGCCGACATACACCGCATCGACGCTGTAGGTCATCGTGTTGCCCATGGAGGCGAATACTTTTACGGCAGCGTTCTCATAGATGAACAGACAAAAATCAATATCGAAAAATGTTCCGATTTGGCGCCTCTGCATAATCCCGCGAATCTGAAGGGGATTGTGTCCATGGAACGGCTTTTGCCCGGTACGCCGCAGGTTGCAGTGTTCGATACCTCTTTCCATCAGACGATACCGGAAAAGGCTTATCTGTATGGCATTCCGTACGAATATTATCAGGAATACAAAATACGCAGATACGGTTTTCACGGAACAAGTCATAAATTTGTTGCCGAAAAAGCCTGTCACTTAGCCGGTCTGGACATAAACAATTCCCGGATTGTTACATGCCACATGGGCAACGGAGTTTCCGTTACCGCCATAAAGGACGGCAAATCAATTGATACTTCGATGGGTTTTACTCCGCTGGAAGGCTCGGTGATGGGCACCCGCAGCGGAGATATCGACGCCGGAATCGTTACTTATCTGCAGGAAAAAAAGCATTTATCCGCCGCCGAAATCAACAGTTTGCTCAATAAAGACTGCGGACTTGCCGGAATATCGGGAATCTCGTCGGATATGCGCGACCTCTGGGCGAAATACAAAAAAGCCGGCAACCAAAGAGCAAAACTGGCTATCGACATATTTATTTACCGGATAGCGAAATATATCGGCGCTTACGCCGTTGCAATGAACGGGCTGGACATGGTTGTCTACACGGGTGGCATAGGTGAAAACGATTGGGATGTACGGCTCGGAATATCGGAATATCTTGGCTTTCTGGGTGCCGAAATAGATAAAGCGGTGAACGATAATCTCCGTACCGACAGGGTTATCAGTACACCCGCTTCGAAAATAAAGCTGGTGCTTGCGGAAACAAACGAAGAGCTGGTTATAGCAACGGATACGGTTAATATCATAACAAAAAACAAACTGAAATGATAACATCTTTTGACGCAATTTTTGAACATATCAAAACCAAACCGAAAAAACGTCTGGTTGCGGCGTATGCAAATGATTCGCATACAATCGGCGCGGTCAGTCTGGCGATAGACGCGGGTATCGTGGATGCCACTCTGGTGGGAGATGCGAAAATCATTAAACATGTATGTGAAACCATTGAAATAAATTACAATAAGTTCAATATCGTGCAGGAAGCCGACGAAAACAAAGCGGCTTTGACTGCCGTTGAATTTGTCAGCAGAGGCGAGGGCGATATCCTGATGAAGGGATTATGCAGCACCGACAAGTATATGCGGGCTATTCTCAATAAAGATATCGGGCTGCTGCCTCCGAAAGGAATACTCAGTCATATCACTTTAATGAGTTCGTCCGCTTATCACAAATTGCTTTTGTTCAGTGATATTGCGGTTATTCCGGCGCCCGACTTGAAGCAAAAAACAGCGATATGCGGATATCTGATAAAAGCGGCAAAGTCACTGGGCATCGAAAAGCCGAAAGTAGCGATTATTGCGGCAACCGAGCAAATGTCGCCCGGAATGCAAGCCTGCGTAGATGCGGCGATTCTCTCAAAAATGGCGGACAGAGGTCAAATTGCAGGCGCTTATGTTGACGGACCACTGGCGGTGGATGTGGCTATCGACGAAGAAGCCAAGGAAATCAAAAAAGTTTCGGGACCCGTCGCTGCCGACGCCGACTGTCTGTTATTTCCGAACATCGAAGCAGGAAATGTGTTTTATAAAACAGTCGGAAAATTCACAAACGCTCAACTTGCCGCGATGGTTGTGGGAGCAAAGGCTCCGTGTGTGCTTTCTTCGAGAGGCGACACTACGGAGACAAAACTCAATTCGATAGCTTTAGCAGCATTGAATTGTTGATAAAATAAAATATTATCGGGGTGTGGCGCAGTTGGCTAGCGCGCTACGTTCGGGACGTAGAGGTCGTGTGTTCGAGTCACATCACCCCGACTTTTTTGGTAAGAGGCTTGAAATTAGTCAATTATAAGCGTACTTGGTTCAAAAATCAGTGCAAGTACAATTACCAGTACAATTAAAAATGTGTCCTACGCATTTACTTTATTTTTAAGAGTTTAAAATCAACAGAATTTAAACAATGCGTAGAAAAAGTTTCGGACTTGGTTTTTGAAAATAAATTATTAACTTTTTGTTGATTTTAAAATAGTTATCGTGAAAAAATTAATATGTATATCGTTATTATGTTGTGCGGCAACAATATTATCATGCCAAACGACAAACGACAGAAACAGCGACAATTGGAAATTGTGGTACAATACGCCCGCAGAACAGTGGACGGAAGCCCTGCCGCTTGGAAACGGACGGCTGGGAGTCATGGTTTTCGGTAATCCCGCACAGGAAAAATTACAGTTGAACGAGGAAACCGTATGGGCGGGTCAGCCGAACAATAACGGTAATCCGAATGCCATGGCGGCTATTCCGGAAATACGCAAACTTATGTTTGAGGGCAAATATCGTGAAGCGCAGGAGCTTGCCAC
>JAISSE010000108.1 GCA_031273285.1 Prevotellaceae bacterium | reverse complement strand
TTTTTTTTGACATTTTCGTATTTCGTATCGAAAAAATTTCATATCTTTGGGGCGATAAATCTTAATTCTTTGGAATTGTAATATTAAAAAAATTATCAATTATGGGACGTCCTGTTACTTTGTACACACTTCAGTGGGGAGATCTTTCCCTCGAAACAGTTTGCGAAAAAGCAAAAACTTTTGGTTACGACGGTCTTGAACTGGGCATACCGGTTCATTTGGATGTAAGGCAAACCGACCCTGCCTATTATCAGGGCATTCGGGACTTGCTGAAAAAGCACGACCTGAAATTATTCACCATTTCCACACACCTCATCGGTCAGGCGGTGTGCGACAACATTGACCCGCGCCGTCATAAAGAGATTCTGCCCGATTATGTCTGGGGCGACGGCGAACCGGAAGGAGTGCGCCGGCGTGCTGCCGAGTCGCTGATTCAAACCGCTCATGCGGCAAAAGCGCTGGGTGTCGATACTGTTGTCGGATTTACCGGCAGTTCTATCTGGCATCTTTTATATTCGTTTCCTCCCGTATCGGACGAAATGATTGAAGAAGGCTACCGTGATTTCGGACGCCGTTTCAAACCGATTCTGGACGAATACAGCCGTCTGGGAATCAGGTATGCTCTGGAAGTGCATCCTTCGGAGATAGCTTTCGACACTTTTTCCGCCCGTCGCGCCCTGAACGCTCTTGACAATCACCCCGCTTTCGGATTCAACTACGATCCGAGCCATCTGGGATACCAGGGTGTGGATTATGTGGATTTCATCTACGAATTTTCGGAGCGTATTTTCCATGTTCACATGAAAGACGTGTACTGGAGCGATACGCCGAAACAGGTCGGAGTTTTCGGCGGACACGTAACGTTCGGAGACCCGCGTCGTTACTGGAACTTTCGAAGTCTCGGACGGGGAAAAATCAAGTTCGAGGAAATCATCCGCGCTCTTAATTCCATCGGTTATACCGGACCTCTGTCGGTAGAATGGGAAGACAGCGCGATGGACCGCGAACAGGGAGCGATTGAATCATGTAAACTGGTTAAATCGACCGATTTCCAACCGTCGGCAATTGCTTTCGATGCAAATTTCGGGAAATAATCGCATCGACGGTTATTTCAGTCGGAAAGTCGAAACGGGAACAATCCCGTTTCGACTTTTTATATGTGCGCATTTCAAATACGAACACAAAGCAAAAACGGGTATTAAATCGGTGAAATTCGTGGCAAAGTTCGTGAAATTGACTACGTCGGATTTCGTGAAAATTCGTGGATACAAAAAACTTACGTTTCGTGGATAAAAACTTATTCGCGGACAAATCCGGTTTTTGCGGCGAAAATAACCGCATTGTATTCATCTTTCAGCAATTCGACCCATCCGCACAGGCAAAATTTGAGACTTCCGTCGGCAAACAAGGCATTTGCATACTCCACGACGCCGGACGAAGCGAAACTGTCGGCTGTGAAAAACATGTTTTCACCTTTAAAGCCGTGGCGGATACATATTTCGGCATTGACCACGTTGGGAAGAGTGTATACAAACGTCGAGGGACTCGGTATCCGTTTAAACGTATCCCAGTAATTGAAATCGGTATTCAGGCTCGAAGAACTGTTGCTCAATAAAATACCGCATTCATAGGGAGAAAGATTTTCAACATGTTCCGGTATATTGTTCAGCAATATTTCCGCAGTTAAAAATCCCAGTTTTGTCATCGCGTCCATTTTGGCAAACTTCGGACAGTCTATCTCAAAGTGTTTCAAAATATTATCAAAATATGTCAAAACATCGGTATCAGTCCCTTCAAAAACCTTTTTATCATCGACAACAACCCCGTTTTTATCTATGCTGCAATATGATATGAAATTTGTCAGTCCGGTTTTATTGGCATTCATGATTGCCGAAAGATGGAAAATCAAATTTCTGCGGACAGACACTGAATAAATTACCGTCGATTTTGCTTAAAATTCCATCCGGAATAGTGCCGCTCAAATAGTTGTTTTCGAGACGGAGCGTTACGAGTTCCAAATCAGCTAATTCTTCGGGAATTGTCCCCAGAAAATTATTGCCGGACAAAATCAGATGCTTCAATTTTGTCAGCGCTGTTACGCCCACAGGGAAATCCACTCCTAATTTATTGTTGTTAAGCGACAAATACTCCAAATTCGTCAAGCCGAATATTTCGCCGGGAATGGCGCCGTTTAAATTGCATGAATCCAAAGCCAAGTATTTCAGATTGACAAGATTCCCCAATTCGGCGGGGATACTTTTGTCGGTGGCAGGCAGGCTGTTTATATCAAGTTTTTTCAGATTGACAAGATTGCCGAGTTCTGCCGGTACTGTACCCGTAACATTCGGATTTTCGGATAAAATCAATTCTTCCAGTGCGGCAAGATTGCCAAGTTGCGGAGGGATATTTCCCGAAACGGACGTTCCCGAAATATTCAGATACGCCAGATTCGGCAAATCGGCTATTGCAACGGGAATAGAGCCTGTTACGTCTTTTTCCGAAACAATGGAAAGAGTATCCAGCATTGCCAGCTCTCCAAGTTCGGGGATTAATGCTCCAGAAAGGTTGTTGCTGTCGAATTTTATACCCGTAACACGGTCGTTTTTAATAACAACACCGTACCAGTTTTCCAAGCTGGATGTTTTCCATCCCGTATTGTCCGTCCACTGGTCGCCGCCCGTCGCGTCATAGAATTTGACGAGCGTCAAACTGTCGTCCTCCCTGAACATCTGTCGTCCAAGCGATTTTTGAATCACTTTGACAGTCCGGACAATTGTATTTTCCGGATTGCTGAACGAGACATATGCAATGCGCTCATAATATGCGGTGTTTTCCACAACTCTTATTTCGGCTGTGTCGTTGCCGAATTTCTGCAATATCGACACGGTGCACCATTCTTCGGCAGTCGATGCCGTTTTCCACGCAGTGTTCGACCCGATATGAATTTTTTGCACCGATTCGGTGTTATCGAACTCAATCAGCGAGGGAATCACGGTCAAATCGGACGCCGCTTTTTCGTTGTCGCTGCAAGCCGCGAACAGCGCCAAGCTCCATATAATCAACAAAATTCGTTTCATGTAACAATAATTTTAACTATAAAAACATGTCTTAAAATCGAATGCAATAATACATAATAATTTGCACAATGCAAAAAATTTTTATTTACGGCACACAAATTCACGTCGATTTATGCAAAATCCGGGATATTGTCCGCGAAACGAAGTTCGACGAAGCCAATATTCACGGACACCGCGGATTAATAGAACCTGCCTCTGTTATCAACTATCTCCGCCTTATTGTGCAAAGTCATGTACGTAGTTGAATAATTATTCAGTTCCAGTCGTGATTTTATGGCTTCGGGAGTCTGAGCCTGAGTGTTTTCCGTGATGCTTGTAACGAAATACAGATATACTCCGCTTTCTCCCGCTACAGGCTCCGACAACTGATTTTCGGGCGTGGATGTTACGGCTCCCAGAAGTTTGTATTCGGGCACTCTTAGCGCGGGTATGTACGAACTGTTGAAATTTATTGCAGGCGAGACGTTTGTTACGGTAAGATTCAGTTTCGCGGCTACATCGTCTATCGTGGCTGCATCTTTTTTCGCATCCGCCATTTGGGAAATCAGATATTCGGCTTTCTTTTCCTTAACGATTTCCGGAATAATCTGTGTTCTTACCTGTTTGAGAGGAGAAATTCCCGCCTCCCTCGCTTCCGTGAGAGCGGCAACGACATAAGTATTTCTGTCGTCAATTTCTATGACATCGGACACCTCGCCGACATCTGCCCTGTATATCCAGTGTATCAGGGCGGACACCCGCTGATATTGAGCTATGGTTTTGTTTTCCAAGCCGATATTGGTTTCGATGCGCGGCGACACGCCTTCTTCGACACAGGCTGCTCTGAATTTTTCCAGATTGCCCTCGCTTTGTGAGGCGATTCTGTTTGCCTGTGCATAATAATTTTGATATGTTTCCTTGCTCGGGCGGATAACTTTCTTTACGGTAGCCAGCTGCACTTTGTTGTTATACAGTTTTGCATCTCTGATTTTGATGATGTGCACGCCGAACTGGGTCTGAACTTTCAGCAGGCTGCCCACAGGCTTGTAGAAACATGAATCGCTGAACGGGCGCACCATTCCCTTGAAATCAAACCATCCCAACTCTCCGCCGTTGGCAGCGGTTCCGTCCGTACCGAACTCTCTGGCAAGGTCGGCGAACTTTGCTCCTTTTTTAAGAAGCTCAAGCACGCTGTCGACTTTTACCGTATTTTCGGGGCTAAACAGTATATGGTCGGCTTTCACCGAGTCCGGAATACTTTTGAAAGCAACTATTCCGGTCAAATTATACGCATTTCCATCCTGATAATAAGGCAGTACGTATCCCGCTTCCTTTTTGAAAACCACGGAATCAAGCACGGCAGGCAGTTCTCCTTTCTTGTAATACAAATCGTCAAACGGCGCTTCGGAGTTCATTTTCACAAACAAAGGCATGGCGGCAGGAGCTATCGTATCCATTTTCACCTGCAAATCTTCCATTTTATACATCACTCTTTCATAGTCGCTTGCCGAAGGAGTTACATTGAAGGCGACAAATTCAATATCCCTCGACCGTGTCGATTTATATTTTGCCTTATATTTGTCGTAATAATTTTTTATGTCCGCTTCCCTGTACGAAATCAGAGAATCGGGTACCGAAATATAATCTTTCAGGACATACGAAAATTCGACGTTGTTTTTTTCGCCCGCCAAAGCATGTTCCACATCCAGCGAGTTGATATAGTTGCTTTTGGTATCCAGTTGCGAATATCTTGAATACAATTGTTCGTCTCTGATTTGTTTTTCGAGATCGACCCACCACGCCTTGGTTATTCCGTCCATATTCTGCACAAAGTTCGACAGTTGCGCCCTGTCGACAGTTCCCGTTTCGGGATTTGCGAAAATCTGCGTGATTCTCGGAGACAGATTCGTACCGGTAACGGTTAAATCCGCCACTTCGGCGTCGGAGACATCAAGCCCTATCTTTTCATACTGCGTACCCAGTACATATTTCATAATCAGCTCCTGCCATGTTTTATTCCTTAAACTTTCGTTTACTTCGTCATTCATGGGAGCCTCCTGCGAATACATCATGTACGAAATCTTATAGATGCCGGTATTATACTCCAGCAAATTTTCAAATTCTTCGTAACTGATTGTGTTTCCCGCTATTTTTCCCATATCGTTGTCCGACGAAAAAATAGCCCTTGCCGTGGCGAGAGTATCCGCATTAACAATGAATGCAAGCAATGCAATACCTATAATTACCGAAAGAAATACCCCTGCTTTTGTCCTTAGCGTTTCTAATGTTGCCATCTAATTTTTTAAATTTTTTACAATTTTATAGTCTAAATTTCAAAAACGCGAAATTATAAAAAAATTCGATACCAAACCGATTTTATAAAAAAATCAAGGTTTTTTTACAAAATAAAAACGGCAACACATTTATTTTTACATCTTTATATTTTTCGATAAGAAACGGAATTTTTGATGTTGCCGGCATTTTTATCGCTGTTCAAACTCGAATATGCGGCAAAAAGAGGCAAAATCGGCAAAAAAATCGGCAAAAACAGCGACGATTCGAGGGGTGTACGGGGATATTTGCCCGGACGGAACGCCGATTCGGACAAATAATGCTTCGGATTAGCCTGCAAACGGACAGATATTGCGATAATCAAAGATATAATTTGCCCGTATGAATTATTGCAAATGCGTATATTTTCGGATATTTACAAATATTCCCGCTAAAAAAATCCGGATTGTCGGTCTTCAATTCAAAAAAATGATGTAAATTTGAGGCGAATTTTTAACGGATTTTTAAAGTACGAATGAAATGAAAAAAATTGGTTTTTTAATATTGGTCGGTCTTTTGGCTTTCACCTCATGTGTAACGTCCAAAAAGTATAAAGCGCTGGAATCGAGCCATAACAAGCTCCGGAACAATTATGCGAATCTGGAGGTGAAATCGAAGGAGCAAGCCGGCAAACTCGCTCAACTTACGGATGATATTGCCAAACTGAACAAGGAAGCGGACGCTTTGAAAGAACAAAACAGAGTTCTGAAAAAGCAATACGAAGATTTGCAGACCGTGCAGGCAAATCTTTCGAACACCTCGCAAAAGGAAATGCAGGAACTGCTGAGGAAAATACAGCAAAGCGAAGAGTCTCTGCAACAGAAGGAAGACGAGCTGAGGGAAAAGAATAAAAAATATATGGAGATGCAGGAGGCTATGGAAAAACAGGCTGCCGCTCTGGCTCTTCTCAAGAAAAAAGTTACGGATGCTCTGGTCGGGTTCGAGGGTAAAGGTCTGTCGGTTATCCAGAAGAACGGCAAAGTGTATGTCTCCGTCGATGAAAAACTGCTGTTCAAATCGGGTAAATGGGATATCGAAAAGCCCGGACTGGAGGCGCTGGCGGAAGTAAGCAAAATACTGGAACAAAATCCGGATATCAATATCGTGGTCGAAGGGCATACCGACAACGTAAAATATACGGGCACGGGTGCACTGGTCGACAACTGGGACCTGAGCGTCAAAAGAGCAACAACCGTTGTGCGGACTCTGCTGAAAAATACGACAATCGACCCCAAAAGAATAACCGCCGCAGGACGGGGCGAGTTTATCCCGCTGGATACAAACGAAACCAACGAGGGAAAACAAAAAAACAGAAGGACGGAAATAATCCTTACGCCCAAATTCGACGAGCTGCTGGATATTCTGAACCAATGACAAGATGAACAGGAGGTTTGTAAAATACTGTAAAAACAGATATGTAATCACTGTTACGATATTTTTGGTATGGATCGTATTTTTTGATGAAATCAGCGTGCCCAAATGGGTAAGGCAAAAAATGAACAACAGGGAAATTATCGAAGAAATCGACCTGCTGGACAGACAAACCATGGAACTGGAACAACGGCTTAAATATAAAGACAATAAGGATAGTATAGAGAAGTTTGCACGTGAATACTATCATATGAAACGGGATAACGAGGTGATATATATATTCGATTGATTTGGAGAATTTTTCTGTTTTCGACATCGCATTTTCGGTTGCAATTCTGATATCCGTCATCAGCGGATATATCAAGGGATTTGTACGGCAACTGCTTGGTCTGGCGGGTATTTTCGCCGGGACTTACTGTGCATACAGGTTGTCGCAGGCGCTGACCGAATGGTGGAGCGGACATTTCAATGTCGATGCCGAGGTGATGAAAATCATTTTGTTTATCATTACGGCTACGATAATCTATGTCCTCGTCTTATGGCTTGCCATACTGTTGGGTAAACTGCTGAAAATGGCAATGCTGAGCTGGATAAACAGACTGTTCGGAATGCTTTTCGGAGCAATCAAGGTTATGCTGATTTTCTGCGCTCTGGCTTACGCTATCCATTATTTGCAACTGACAGGCATGGAAATCAGGGATATGGACAAGTCAGTAGTATACGACTATCTCCTGTTGATAGCAAACTCAATCTTTTTCTTTTTCGAACCCAATATCAATATGCTGATAAATAGTTGAGAATGGAGAGTTGAGACTTATTGTTCACTCTTCCTAAATCTCGACAGATAGCAACTGCCGTGTCTCTCACCACAGCGACCGTAGGGGCAGAAACCTCGCCGTAAACGGCAATACCGCGAACACCATTGCCGCTGTAGAGACGGGGCGACATCAGAGATGTTTTTCACAGGATTAACCCCTAACTCCGTAAAAATTAGGTAGTTTTTGCAAAAAACATCCGCAATCATTTGTATATGTTATTTTTTGTTTTACCTTTGTGCAACCTGTTTAGGTTGCATTGTGCAATTCAAGATGTTAATTATTATGTATTTACCGTAATGGATTCAGAAATTTAAAGAGCCTTTAACCGAAATAAGGCTGATTAACGGGACTTTTTACAAATACCAGGTGAAATATGTGTACGACAGACAGAAAAAACGCTCGGCGAAAAAACGGTCTGTCTGCCCGGAAAAATCACGGAAAAAACGCAACGCCTGTTCGCTAAAATCGGGATAGACTACCTAAATTGAGCGGAATTTGGGTTTACACCTAATTGTTAGCTTTATTTATTGACAGCTCCCATGTGTCATTCGATAAAAATTCGTGGAAATTCGTGGACAAAATTCGTGTAATTGACTACGTCGAACTTACGTTTCGTGGATGAAAAAAATTTGTGAATGAAGGATAATTCTGAAAGAGTGACAGGTTCTTTGCCATAGACACCAACATCCTCATATATTATATTCTGTTATCTCATACCGGTCTTTACCTGTGAATATCAGGGATGCGAATTTTACATCGGCGCGGTTGGCAAAGCGGTTCGCCCGGCTGTATTTCTCCAATTGTGCGAGAGCCTCCTGCCGTTTGTCTTTCAATTCGCTTTCGCTTTCCTTTTTGATGTATTTGACTTCCCAGATCCATTCATATTTAATGTCGGGCAAAGCGGGATTTCTGTGCAGGAAAATATCTACATAGCCGTTTTCCACCTCCATTTCCGTAACGGGTACATAGAGGTTACTTTGAAACAGCCCGTTGAGGAGCATGATTTTGATGTATTTTTCGTCGAAAGCAATCAAGTCCCGGTTCGACA
>JAISSE010000182.1 GCA_031273285.1 Prevotellaceae bacterium | reverse complement strand
CCCGAAACAATTTGTCATCTTACAAAAACAATTTGTCATCTTGCAAAAACAATTTGTCATCTTACAAAAACAATTTGTCATCTTGCAAAAACAATTTGTCATCTTGCAGAAACAATTTGTCATCTTACAGAAACAATTTGTCATCTTACAAAAACAATTTGTCATCATCTTCCCGGAACATAAAATTATTTTACAGGATTAACAGGATTTGCGTCATCTGCGTGCCTCAGTTCCGGACAGACATTATTCACTATTCACTGTTAACTATTCACTGTTCACTGTGTTCCAGATAGACGAGCAGTTTTCCTTTATCAATAATAATCATGAAAGAGTCGGAAAGAGCTTCGTTGAGTGTGCCCTGGTTCCAGTTGGTGAAACGTCGTTCCGCGACTTCGTATTTCAGACCCTGCGACGTTATTTTTGTGTCGGGAGTAACGGCAAAGATGGAGACCTGCTGACCTTTGCGGGATTTAAACGTTGTCGGTCTGTTTACCGGAATAAAAATTCCCGTATCCGTAACCATTGCGATGTCGGCAAATTCGACGTAGTCGGTCAGCAGCGCGATATTTCCGATAGCATGATCTTCGCGCAAGCCTGTCGCGCCGAGTATGATTACCGGGTTGATGTTCCGTTCGCGGCACCAGCGGACGGCTTTTGTCTGGTCGTTTGTTTCCTGGTCGTCGTCGCGGAAAATCCTGTCGCGGTATCTTTCCTGCAAGCTCTCCGGCAGGCTGTCCATGTCGCCGACAATGGAATACGGTTCTTTGCCGTATTGCAGAAGTTTCACGGCAGCGCCGTCGCAGCAGACGATTTTAGCGGCGCTGTTCAGCAGATTCAGCGGAATGCCGTGTTCGGGAAATTTGCCGTCGCACAGCACCACAGAGTAATCGCTATTGAAATAATCCGGCATCTTTATCTGTAATCCAGGTCTAAATCTTTTATAATTCCGTCGATAACGCTGTTTGCGGATGTGATGTAGTTGATTTTATCCTTCTGGGTGTAAAGACGTGTTTTGTCGCTGTCGCCGGCATTTATCTCCTGCACCACCCATTTCACTTCGATCGACGGACTCAGTGTTTTTTTCAGATGTGCGAGCAGCTCGTCGGAACGTTTCTCCATCTGTTCCTTGTACTGTTCGCCGACAATCGGATACTGCACGATATTTTCCGACACAAGTTTCGGAGTATGTTCGAGCAGACGGCTGCTCAGACGGGGAAATTTCGTCTTTATCTTTTCGGCATAATCCTTCCATTCGCGTACCAGCTGCTCTTCGTCGAATGTTTTTTCTTCGGAAGGTTCGGGTATTTCGACTGTTTCGGGTTCCGTTTTTATTTCGGGAATCATGTTTTTCAGCGAAATGCCTTTGGGCAGTTCGGGTATCGGCGCCGGTTCCGTTTTTTTCGGCGGCACGGCATGTTCCGTACCCGTCGCCGGTTTCACTGCGGCAGGTTCGCTATGTTCGGACGAATCGTTTTTTTTTTCTGTTCCGATGTACGATAAAGTAAACAGAGCCAGCTCGACGAGCAGACGCGGATTGGCGCTCAGCCTGTAGTCCATCTCGCATTTGCAGGTGATGTTCAGGGCTTCGAACAGAAAATCGACGGGACATGCCGCCGACTGCTGTTTGTAGCGTTCGGCAATGACCTGCCCCACTTCGAGCAGCGATATGGTTTTTACATCCTTGCACACAAGAATATCTCTGAAATGGGAACTTAGTCCCGACACGAAATGCAGGGCGTCGAATCCTTTTCTCTGGATTTCATCGAAAATCACGTATGCTTCCACGTAATCGTGAGCCAGAAGAGCATCCGTCAGCCTGAAATAATATTCGTAATCAAGCACGTTCAGGTCGTCGATAACGGCGGAATATGTAACGTTGCTTCCGCAGAACGACACAACCCTGTCGAAGACGGACAGGGCGTCTCTCATTGCGCCGTCGGCTTTGCGGGCGATTATGTTAAGCGCGTCCGGTTCGCAGGTAACGCCTTCCCTGTCGGCAATATCCTTGAGGTGGGAAACAATATCCTCTATGCCTATCCTGCTGAAGTCGTATATCTGGCATCGCGACAGGATTGTGGGGATAATTTTATGCTTTTCGGTTGTTGCCAGGATAAATATCGCGTACGACGGGGGTTCCTCAAGGGTTTTGAGAAAGGCATTGAAAGCCGAAGTCGAGAGCATGTGCACCTCGTCGATGATGTATACGCTGTATTTCCCTATTTGCGGCGGGACTCTCACCTGTTCGACCAGCGAGCGAATGTCGTCGACGGAGTTGTTCGAGGCGGCGTCGAGTTCGTGGATGCAGTATGACCTGTTTTCGGAAAACGAACGGCACGATTCGCATTCTCCGCACGCTTCCATATTGGAATCGGGGTTCAGGCAGTTTATTGTTTTTGCAAAAATACGGGCGCAGGTCGTCTTGCCGACGCCTCTTGGTCCGCAAAACAGGTAGGCATGACTTAAATGCCCTCGCTGGATTGCATTTTTCAGAGTTGCCCCGATTGTAGACTGCCCGACTACCGAAGCAAACGACAGCGGGCGATACTTGATTGCCGATACTACGAATTGTTCCATTGCGCAAAATTAATATTTTCTTTACATATAAAAACAAAAATATTCAATATTTTCGTTTAATGCCTGTATTTTGCCGTATAATTATCTGTATTTCAAGATTTGCCGATTTTTTGCATCAGTGCTGTTACGGCGGCTTCAACAGACGGTTCGCTGCCCAGAAGGCGTATAAATTCGCTGCCGATAATCGCTCCGCGGGCATTGGCGAATGCTGCGTCAAGCGTCGGTTTGTTCGATATTCCGAAACCGACAAGGCGCGGATTTTTCAGGTTCATCCCGTCGATTCGCCGGAAATAGTTCAGCGTTTTTTCGTCGAAACGGTCTTTGGCTCCGGTGGTTGATGCCGTCGAAACCATGTAGATAAATCCCGAAGTATTCTCGTCTATCAGCCGTATTCTTTCGTCGGAGGTTTCCGGAGTGATAAGCATGATAAATTCGATTCCGTATTTTTTGCCCAGCGCCTTGAAATCGGTCATGTAATCTTTGAACGGCAGGTCGGGGATAATGATTCCGTCGATACCCGTCGCGCTGCATTCCCTGCAAAATTTTTCCACGCCGAACTGCATGACGGGATTGAGATAGCCCATCATTATCAGAGGTATATTCACGCTGTCGCGTATTTTTTCGAGCTGGGAAAACAGTTTTTTCAATGTCATCCCGTTGTTGAGGGCGGCGGCTCCGCTTTGCTGGATTACGACGCCGTCAGCCATGGGATCCGAAAACGGGATACCAATCTCAACCATATCGACACCCTGTGTTTCAAGCTCTTTTATGACGGTCAAAGTGTCGTCGAATTTCGGATATCCCGCCGTAAAATAGACCGACAGTATATTTTTCCGGTTTCCGTTAAAAAGTTTGTATATTCTGTTCATCTGCATTATTCTGTTCTGAAAAATTCAATAAATTTTTTTATCCGTTCCACATCTTTCAAGCCGGGCAAAATCTCGAAACCGCTGTTGATATCAACTCCGATACACAGCGGATGAAGGTTTGCGCGGATGTTTTCGGCGTCCGCCGGAGTGATGCCTCCGCTCAGGAAAAAAGGTGTTTTGCCCCTGTAGCTTGCCAGCAAACTGTGGTCGAATTTATCGCCCGAACCTCCGCGCAGTTCGGTTTTGGTATCGAAAAGAAAATAGTCGCACACATGTTCGTAATCGAGTGCGGATGCGAAGTCTTCACCGGATTTTATACCGAACGCCTTGATTATTTCGCATGTGCACCCGGCTTTCAGTTCGGCGCAGTATTCGGGCGATTCGTCGCCGTGAAGCTGCAACGCCCCGAACCTGTAATGTTCCGCCATCCCGACTATATGCTCCGGCTTGGCATTCACAAACACTCCCACTGACAGTGTTTTTGGCGACAGTATGCCGAGAACCGTATGATTCAGCTCTACGGCATAGCGGGGCGAACGGTCGTAAAAGACAAATCCCATGTAATCGGGTTCCAGCATCGCAACCTCCGCAATGTTCACGGCATTCCGCATTCCGCATACTTTTATCTTAACTGTTTTCACGTTTCTGCAAAAAATATTTACACCTGTTATTTATATGAACCATTTAAATCACCCGTAATTTGTAATTCGTAATTCGTAATTTATTATATCGTCAATAAATCAAATCGTCCTTAAATTCCGGCAAAATGGATTTGAAGAACGAAACGGTCTCGTCGAGCGAAACAAAACTTTTCCCTCCCGATGCGTTTTTGTGTCCTCCTCCCTGAAAATATTTGCGGGACATGTTGTCGACGGAAAACTGTCCGGTAGACCTCAACGACAGTTTTATGAAACCTTCCTTGCTTTCAGTGAAAAAAACGGAAAGCACAATGTCTTTTATACTTAGCGGTATGTTTACAAAACCTTCGGTGTCGCCGGGTTCAAACTTGAATCTGTCCAGTTCTTCTCTCGTAAGCGAGATATACGCCGTTCTGTATTCGGGCAAAACTTCTATTTTGTTGATAAAGTACCCCATCAGACGCATCCTGTTTACCGAAAAACTGCTGTAGACTTTCGAATGTATCTGTTCCCGGCTTATTCCGCATTCCATCAAATCGGCGACAATGCGGAACATTTCGGGCGAACAGCTGTGGGTAAAAGCGCCCGTATCGGTCATGATTCCGGTGTATAACGGTTCGGCAATTCGGGGCGCGACATGTTTTTTTCCGGTAATCTGCCGTATTATGTGATAAATTATTTCGCTGGTGCTGCTTATCGGCACTTTGGAGAAAATCAGGGCGAAATCCTTTTCTTCAACGCCTATGTGATGGTCTATCAGCACTTTTTTTATCCCCAGTGTTTCGATAAATTCGCCCAGGGCTTCCAGACGGGAAATCTTGTTGAAATCGCAGCAAAACAGCAGGTCGGAGCTTTTCAATATCCTTTCGCATCTGTCTTTCTGGTTGAAATATACGAGAATATTTTCCGTTCCGTTAATCCATTTCAGAAAATCGGGAAAATGATTCGGGACAATTACGGTCGAGTTGATACCTTTCTCTTTCAAAAAGTTGCTCCACGCGAGAACGGAACCTATCGCGTCGCCGTCGGGATTGACGTGGGTAACCATCGAGATGTTCGAACTTGTATTTAATAAATTGAGTAATTCGTCAATTTTTGTATCCGAAAATAATTTTATCATTGTTTTTAATCTTTTAATTTGTATAATTCGTCGATTTTTATTCTGCCTTCGTATAATGCTTTTCCTATTATGACACCTTCGCAGCCTGTGATTTTCAGTTCCGTAAGGTCGTCGATACTTGAGACGCCTCCGCTTGCTATCAGATTCACCGACGTTGCGCTCAGAATATCGCGGTAAAGGTCGGTCGCAACGCCCTGCAACATCCCGTCCCTGCCTATGTCGGTACAGATAACGTACTTGATTCCGTTTTGTTCATACTGCCCGATGAACTGCACGACGTCTATAGAGGAATTTTGCATCCATCCGCGTGTCGATATTTTACGGTTCGCGGCGTCGGCTCCGAGTATGATTTTTTCGGCTCCGTACTCCGCCAGCCATTCGAGAACTGTTTCGGGATTCTCAACGGCGATACTTCCCGCAGTTATCCGGTTGGCGCCGCATTCGAACGCCGTTTTCAGGTCGCCGGCGCTTTTCAGTCCTCCGCCGAAATCGACCCTGAGAGATGTCCGGCTTGTGATTTGCTCCAAAACCCTGTGGTTCACAATGTGGTTTGATTTTGCACCGTCCAGATCCACAAGATGAAGATATTCCATTCCGGCGTTTTCAAATTCTTTTGCCACCTCCGAAGGATTTTCGTTATAAATCTTTTTTGTCGAATAATCGCCTTTTGTCAAACGCACGCATTTGCCTTCTATTATGTCAATTGCAGGAATCAGTCTCATAATTCGAGAAAATTTTTCAATACCCGTTCGCCCGTCGAAGCCGATTTTTCGGGATGGAACTGGGTGGCGTAAAAATTATTTTTGTTGATTGCCGCCGCAAACGGGGTTATGTAACTGCAAACGGCGATGGTTTCCGGACAAAGTTCCGCGTAGTAACTGTGCACGAAATAAAAGTCATGCTCGGATTTTATCCCCCTGAACAGCGACGATTTGATGTCTTCGAGATTGTTCCATCCCATGTGAGGCACAATCGCTGCCGGCGGAAACAGTTTCACTTTGGTATCGAATATTCCCAGACATTCCGTATCGCCTTCTTCGGACGATTTGCACATCAGCTGCAAGCCGAGGCATATCCCCAGAACAGGCTGTTTCAGTGCCGGTATCAGCGTGTGCAGATTCTCTTTGCGCAAATATTTCATTGCCGAACTTGCCTCGCCCACGCCCGGGAAAATAACCTTGTCGGCGGAAATTATCTCGTCTCTGTCGCCGGTTATTTTGCAGATGCAGCCCAGCCTGTCGAGCGCATTTTTGACCGACGCCGTATTTCCCGCGTTATATTTTACTATTGCTATCATAAACTGCCTTTTGTGCTTGGTATATCGAAATTGTCCGTCTGTCCGACGGCATGTTTTATCGCCCTGGCGAAAGCCTTGAAGATTCCTTCGATTTTGTGATGTTCGTTTTCGCCTTCAGCTTTGATATTCAGATTGCATCTGGCATTGTCGGAAAATGACCTGAAGAAGTGCATGAACATTTCGGTTGGCATTTCCCCGATTTTCTCCCGCTTAAATTCAGCCTGCCAGACAAGCCAGGGACGCCCGCCGAAATCGACGGCAACCTGCGCCAGACAGTCGTCCATCGGAAGACAGAATCCGTAGCGTTCGATACCCTTTTTGCTTCCCAGTGCCTCCGAAAACGCCGTACCCAGAGCGATTCCAGCATCCTCAATCGTGTGATGTTCATCAATGTGCAAATCTCCTTTCGCTTCGACGGTCAAATCCATGTTTCCGTGTTTCGCTATTTGCGCGAGCATATGGTCGAAAAAACCCAGTCCGGTTGAAACATCGCTTTTACCGCTGCCGTCGATATTGAGATTGATCTCGATGCTTGTCTCCGATGTTTTTCGGAAAACATGTGCGCTGCGGGGTATTTTCTTCAGATACGAGTATATTTTGCTCCATTGCGCGGTGGTAAAATCGGCGTCCGGACAGGGATTTTCGCTTATCAGGATGGATTTTGCGCCGAGATTTTTCGCAAGTTCCACATCCGTCAGCCGGTCGCCTATTACAAAGGAATTTTTGAGGTCGTATCCTCCGTGCAAATATTTGTGTAACATGCCTGTCCCCGGTTTACGGGTGGGCAGATTTTCGTGAGGGAAACTTTTGTCGATATGTATATCGGCAAATATAATTCCTTCGTTTTCAAACGCACGGATAATTTTATCATGTACGGGCTGGAAAGTGTGTTCGGGAAACGATTCTGTACCCAAACCGTCCTGATTGGTAACCATCACAAGCTCGTAATCAAGCTCGTTTACGATTTTCGAGAGATTTTGAAAAACGCCGGGATAAAATTCCAGCTTTTCAAGAGCGTCAAGTTGACAGTCTCCGTCAGGCTCAAGAACCAAAGTCCCGTCACGGTCTATAAATAATATCTTTTTCATGTCAATATCAAATCCGTATCCTGCTCCTATGCCCGACAATCTGCCGTTCGGCACGGCTACGTAAATCCGCTGCAAAATTAATATTTTTTTACGGAAAAACGTGTTTTTTGCTCCGCAGGGTGAATTTGACCGCGCCGAACTGATGTTCGGCGCGGTCAAATTGCACCCTCCGCATAAAATTTAAATAAAATGTAATATCTTTGCTGTCGAAATGTAATAAAAATTGCGATTTGTGAAGATTGGTAAAACGGTAAACATACATTCGGTATTGCTTCTGCATCTGTTTTTTATGATGTTATTGTTCGGTTTGTGCCGAATTCTGTTCTATATGTTCAATCAGGACCTGTTTGCGGATGTAACTTTCGGAAGATTGTTGAAAATGATGTGGGGCGGTTTACGGTTCGACTTGACGGCAGTGTTGTACACCAACGCTTTGTACATCTTTGCTCAGGCAATCCCGTTTCGGTTCAGATGTACGGACATATATCAAAAAATCGTGAAATGGATATATTATGTTACCAACGGCGTGGCTATTGCCCTGAATTGTATTGATATAATCTACTATCGTTTTACTTTCAGGCGAACTACATGGTCGGTTTTCGACGAATTTGCAAACGACAAGGGAAATTTCGCTTTAATCCGGCAGTTTTTATGGGATTACTGGTATATTGCAGCGGTTTTTGCAGGACTGATTTTTATCATGACCAAACTTTACAGCCTGATTAAAGCGGGAAAACCGTTAATCGGCAACGGTTTCGTCTATTATCCTGTAAATCTTTGCATGCTGATTCTGTATGCCGTACTTTTTATCGGAGGCGCAAGAGGCGGATTCACTCCGGGTATTCGTCCCATAACAATCAGTAATGCCGGTGTATACATCGAAAAACCGATAGAATCGGGCATTGTTCTGAATACGCCGTTTTCGATATACCGAACGCTCACGCGCGGCACGTATCCCAAACTGAATTTTTTTGACGAAAAAACACTTGAAACGCTGTATTCTCCGCTTCACATTCCCGCCGATAGCGCCGGTTTTATCCCCAAAAATGTGGTGATAATCATCACCGAAAGTCTAAGCAAGGAATACATTGGGTCGCTGAACAGGGATTTGGATGAGGGTAAGTACCGGGGCTACACGCCTTTTCTCGATTCGCTGATTGCCGAAAGCTACACGTTTGCCCATTCCTTTGCCAACGGAGGGAAGTCAATCGACGCCATGCCTTCCGTTCTCGCAAGTATCCCCTCTTTATCCGACCCTTACGTCCTGTCGATATATGCGAACAATGCAATCAAAGGGCTTGCAACTCTTCTGGCGGAAAAGGGTTACGACTGTTCGTTCTTTCACGGAGCGCCCAACGGGTCGATGGGATTCGACGCATTTGCGAAATCCGCCGGATTCACACACTATTACGGAAAGAATGAGTATGTCGCAGACAACGGTTCGGAGCCGGACGACGGATACTGGGGAACATGGGACGAGCCTTTCCTGCAATTTACGGCACAGACATTAAACTCGAAATCGGAACCTTTTCTTGCGTCCGTATTCACTCTGACCTCTCATCACCCGTTTGTCATTCCGGAGAAATATGAGGGAAAATTTCCGAAAGGAACGGAACAGATTCATCAGTGCATCGGTTATACGGATATGGCTATCAGGCGCTTTTTCGAAACGGCATCGCACATGCCGTGGTTTCAAAACACCCTGTTTGTAATCACCGCCGACCACACAAATCAGGTCTCTTACGAAAAAAGCAAAACAAGTGCGGGCAGGTTTGCAGTACCCGTAATTTTTTACGACCCTTCCGGCAAACCGAAAGGTTTTGAGGAAACAAAAACCGTTCAACAGATTGACATAATGCCGACTGTACTGGGACTGCTGAATTACGACAAGCCGTTTTTCGCTTTCGGATTCGATGTCTTTGCCGACAATACTCCGAAAGAAAGTTTTGCGATAAATTATCTGAACGGATTTTATCAGATATACCAAAACAATTATGTCCTGACAACGAACGCAGACTCTCCCGAAACGCTTTACAATTATGAACAGGATCCTCTTCTGCGGAACAATATCAAAGACTCTCTCCCCGATGTCGCTCTACATCTGGATTCCCTCGGCAAAGCTTTCAGACAAACATACAACGACAGACTGATAAATAACAGGATGCATTGTAATTGAAAATTGAAAATGCCGGACGACGCATTACGGTCTCCTTTCACACTGTTGATCGTCGCAGCCTTTCCGCCGCGGAGACACGGTATGTCGCGTCTCTACCTGCCGCGACCGTAAACGCAAAACTCCGCGGGAGTTGCCCTCTCGCGATAAGCCCGTTTTGTCGTGCTTCCTCGTTTTCCGGCGTATTTCCTCAATATACCGGCGGAAATCAGGGTTTGTTTTCTATCCAGTCGGTAATTGTTCTGTCCGCAGGCAAAATTTTAGGTTCCGCCACGCCGACCCAGTTACCTTTTTCATCAATCATAAACTTTTGGAAATTCCATGTAACCTCGGCGTCCTCCTTACCGTTTTCGCTCTTGCTGGTGAGCCACTTATATACGGGAGCAATGTCTTCGCCCTTTACGGATATTTTTGACATCATCAGGAATGTAACGTTATAGTTTGAAGTACAAAATTCC
>JAISSE010000143.1 GCA_031273285.1 Prevotellaceae bacterium | reverse complement strand
AAAAATAACAGCCCGGACAGCCGGCGAAAAATAATCGTAATTGAAAACCAAAAATAATACTTAATTTTGCACACTCAATTTTAACGAAATATTTTGTAAATGCATATAATTGAGGATTTAAGAGATTTTGCTAACAGCAAGTTACGGTTGTTCGGTCAGGATAAGATACCATATATATTAGCTATTGTGGTCGGATTATGCAGCGGTTTGGCGGCTGTATTTCTCAAATCTGCAATACATTTGGTCAAGGACGGGCTTACGGGCTGGTTTAACGTCTCGCAGGGAAGTTTTTTTTACCTTGCCTATCCCGGAGTCGGAATTTTGCTGGCGATGATTTTTGTCAAATATTTTGTCAAGGACAGTATCGGACACGGAATAACCAAGGTATTGTACTCAATATCAAGAAATAACTCTTCGATAAAGTCGCACAATATGTACAGTTCGATGATTGCCGGGACATTCACGATAGGCTTTGGCGGTTCGGTGGGAGCAGAAGCTCCGATTGTTTTGACAGGCTCGGCAATAGGCTCGAACATAGGCAGATTTTTTCGCCTTAACTACAAGCAAATAACTCTGCTGCTGGGTTGCGGGGCGGCAGGCGCCGTATCGGGGATATTCAAGGCGCCGCTTGCCGGCATTATTTTCACGCTGGAAATACTGATGCTCGACCTTTCCCTGTCGTCGATTATTCCTCTGATGATTTCTTCCGTAACCGCCTGCGGCATTTCGTATCTTCTGATAGGTTCCGACGTCGAATTCGGCAATTCGCTCGAAGCGTTTGCAATGGACAATATACCGTACTATATCCTGCTGGGAATTTTCTGCGGATTTGTTTCGCTCTATTTCACAAGGGCTACCCTGTTTCTGGAAAAGAAAATCGCTTTGGTGAAAAATACCGTATATCGCTGGATAACAGGCTCGATATTACTCGGTATCCTCATATATTTCATCCCCGCGCTGTATGGCGAAGGGTACGACACTCTGACTTCGATAATGACGGGAAATTCATCCGAAATTTTCGAACGCAGCATCTTTTACAGTTTGCAGGACAAAGCATGGTTTTTTGTCCTGTATCTATTTGGTATAATAGTATTTAAGGTCTTTGCCATGTCGTTGACAAACGGAAGCGGCGGAGTCGGCGGAACATTCGGTCCCACCCTGTTTTTGGGGGGAATAGCGGGATTTCTTGTGGCGAGGCTGATAAATATTTCGGGAATACACGATGTGCCGGAGAGTAATTTCGCTCTGGTCGGCATGGCGGGGACGATGTCGGGCGTGATGCAGGCGCCGTTGACTGCGATATTTTTAATCGCCGAAATAACAGGTGGTTATACGCTGCTTATGCCGCTGATGGTCGTTTCCGTTATCGCTTTCATTACGATACGAAGATTCGAACGATACTCGATATATACAAAACGGCTGGCTCAAACAGGTGATTTGCTGACTCATAACAAGGACAAAGCGGCGCTTACCCTCCTGAAAGCGGAAGATTTGGTCGAAACCGATTTCATCAAAGTGTTTCCCAACGACACACTCGGTGAAATAGTGAAAGCCATATCTTTGTCGAAAAGAAACATATTCCCCGTGATTGACAGGAAAGGACATATCGAAGGTGTTGTTTTTCTGGATGATATCAGAGATGTCATGTTCGAAGCGAAATTGTATCACGCTATGGTTGTGAAAGACAGGATGAAACCGGTGCCGGATGTGATACGGATTGACGAGGCTATGGAAAATGTTATTGCGAAATTTGAAAAAACCGGAGCATGGAATCTGCCCGTCGTGAACGAAGTGGGTGAGTATGTGGGTTTTCTGTCGAAATCCAAGATATTTTCCGCATATCGCGAATTGTTAAAGGAATTATTTGGAGATGAATAAATTAATAACAAATTAAATAAGTTTAGATCATGAGAAAAAAAATTGTAGCGGGAAATTGGAAAATGAATACTTCCATATCCAAAGGCGAGCAACTTGTTGTTGAAATCGTCGAAAAATCGAAAGGCATAAACGGCGTTTTGCTCATTGTGGCTCCGCCTTTTACGCATTTAACGAAAGTCGCCGACAAACTGGGAAATACCCGGGTGGCTTTGAGCGCTCAAAATTGCGCCGCCGAAACGTCAGGGGCATATACCGGCGAAGTCGCTGCCTCCATGATTGCCGATGCAGGGGCAAAATATTGTATTCTGGGACACTCGGAACGCCGCGAATATTATGGCGAAACGGATGAAACCCTGAATAAAAAACTGGCGCAATGCTTTGCAAACAATCTGATTCCGATTTTTTGTGTAGGCGAAAAACTGGCGGAAAGAGAAAGCAACCACCATTTCGAAGTGGTTAAAGCTCAGCTCTCCAACACTGTTTTTAACCTTAGCGAAGACGATTTCGGCAAAGTGATCATTGCCTACGAACCTGTGTGGGCTATCGGAACCGGAAAAACGGCAACGCCCGATCAGGCGCAGGAAATTCACGCTTTTATCCGTAAAACTCTGGCGGAAAAATTCGGTGCAAAAGCATCCGACACGCCGATTCTTTACGGAGGAAGCTGCAATCCGGCAAATGCCAAATCGCTGTTTGCCAACGAAGATGTGGACGGGGGATTAATCGGCGGCGCGTCTTTGAAAGCCGACGATTTCATTACCATTGCAGCATCGTTTTAGAATTTGATTATCCGAATTATGAGCAGAGGATGTCTCGAAAGCTTTTCGGCACGCATGACGCAGATTTTAAGGATTTATGCGGATTATTATTTATCTGATAATTACCGGGTCTTTTATTTATCTGCGTAAATCCTTAAAATCTGTGTCATCCGCGTGCTTTTGAGACAGCCTCTTCATAATTTATTATGTATTCGATGCGGTGGATTTTTGTTCTGAGAAATTGAAACAGAGGATAAAAGGGATTCTGTTTTCTCCAATTAAAACTTGGAAATCAATGAAAAAAGAGTCCGGATATACGATTGAAACAGTCGTATTTCTGTTTGCTTGCTGTCTTCTTCCGGGTCTGCTGTCGCTCGTCAAAAGTTTGCCCGGCTGGATGTCCGAGATATTTATCCCTTTCTTTGTAATACTCATAGTCTCAATTCTTTTGCGATTTTTCAAACCAATCCGAAAAATCAGCTGGGAAGGGAATTTCAATCTGATTGTATATTCTTTTTTCCCTCTACTGTGGTGTTATTCACTCAGTTTTATTTTCCACAGCCGACAATATCTGCTCTCTTTCGGATTGCTTTATTCCGTTGTCCTGCTTTTTATTGGCTGCAAAAACAGTATGAATATAACTTTTTGGCAATGTCTGGCGCTTGTTATGGAAATCGTTCTGCTTCTGTTTTTCTGTCTCTATCTCATGATGATACCGTTAAGCAGATAATATCGCCAAAGCTACCGCCGGATTATCGCAAAATAAAAAGCTGCCCGATATGATTTTTCAGACAGCTTGAATTACTTTACAAAACTAAAAATATAAACTTATCCGTTCACTTTTTTCATGTAAGCTATAAGTTCCAACACTTTATTGGAATAACCCCATTCGTTGTCGTACCACGAAACGACCTTAACAAAAGTGTCGGTCAAAGCGATACCGGCTTTGGCATCGAAGATGGAAGTGCGGGGATCGCCGATGAAGTCGGACGAAACCACGTCGTCTTCGGTGTATCCGAGGATGCCTTTCAGTTCGTTTTCCGAAGCGGCTTTCATGGCGGCTTTGATTTCATCGTATTTGGCGGGTTTCGCCAGATTGACCGTCAGGTCAACTACCGACACGTCCAGTGTGGGAACACGAAGCGACATACCGGTCAGTTTGCCGTTCAACTCCGGAATCACCTTTCCTACAGCCTTTGCAGCGCCTGTCGACGACGGAATAATATTTCCCGAAGCCGCCCGTCCGCCTCTCCAGTCCTTTACGGAAGGACCGTCAACGGTTTTCTGAGTGGCGGTGGTGGAGTGTACGGTGGTCATCAGACCGTCGGTGATACCCCACTTGTCGTGCAGTACCTTGGCGATGGGAGCCAGACAGTTGGTAGTGCAGGAAGCGTTGGACACAAACCGGACGCCTTTTTCGTACGCTTCGTGATTTACGCCGCAAACAAACATCGGCGTGTCGTCCTTCGAAGGAGCCGACATTACCACATACTTGGCGCCCGCATCAATATGACCCTGTGCCTTGTCTTTCGAAAGGAACAAGCCCGTAGATTCAACAACATACTCCGCACCGACGTCGCCCCATTTCAGATCTGCGGGATTTTTTTCGGCGGTTACGCGAATGGCGTTGCCGTTTACAACCAGATTACCGTCCTTAATTTCAACGGTTCCATTAAATTGCCCGTGAATAGTGTCGTATTTCAGCATGTATGCCATATACTCGACACTGATAAGGTCGTTGATTCCTACAACCTGAATATCATCTCTTTGCTGAGCTGCACGAAAAACCAAACGACCGATACGGCCAAAACCATTAATTCCAATTTTTACTTTACTCATCGTATTTTATTTTTAACATTTTACATTCAAAATAACGGCGCAAAGATAAAAAAACTAATTTAATTATGAATAAATCTTCTTTCATAACGTATAATACAGACGGTTATAATC
>JAISSE010000105.1 GCA_031273285.1 Prevotellaceae bacterium | reverse complement strand
CCAAAGTTTCCGTTGCCGATATCTTTGATTTTCATGCTTAATTCGGGATATTATCTCGACGACCCCTCATTAACGTCATATGTCGAGAAAACATTGACCAATATTGCCAAAGGAGGCATCTACGACCAGCTGAGAGGCGGTTTCTTCCGCTATACCGACGATTTGGCGTGGCGAAGACCGCATTACGAAAAAATGCTGTACGACAACGCAATGCTGATTGCGGTTTACAGCCTTGCCTATCGCAACAATCCCAATCCGCTGTACAGGGAGGTGGTCAGGGATACGGTAAATTTCATGAAATTAAGGCTTTCCCGAAACAATCTGTATCACTCGTCCGTTGATGCCGAAATAGGAAATATCGAAGGGGAATATTATACCTGGCAGGCGGCGGAGTTGAAAAAGGTACTTGGCGATGATTACGAATGTATTGCGGACTATTTCGGGGTGAAGGAGAATAAACGGCGGAACGTTCTGTTCATTAACATGAGCGAAGAAACTTTGGCGCAAAAATACGGGCTGTCGCCGGAAGAATGCAGAGGCAAAATCCAAAATGCAAAGGAGATTCTTCTGCAAATACGGGAAAAACGCGAAAGACCGAATATCGACTCCAAAATAATATCGGGATGGAATGCGCTGTTTCTTAGCGGGCTGTGCACGGCTTACCGCTCGTTTGGCGACGATTATCTTCTGGAACAGGCAAAAGAGATTGCAAACGCACTGAAAAAGCATTATATACGCGACAATTACGGAATGTTCAGGATACTCGAAAACCTGACGCCTGCCTTTCTGGACGATTATGCTTTCACTATCAATTCGTTTATCCGGCTTTACAAGATTACCGGCGACGCGGAATATTTCAAAACCGCCAAAGGACTTGTCGATTACACTTTCGAGCATTTCTACGACGAAAAAACGGGAATGTTCTTTTTCACCGACGATTCCGTGCCTTCGCTCATCCCCCGCATGATGGATTTTGTCGATAAAGCCTGTCCGTCTTCAAATTCCGTAATGGCAAAAGTGTTGATGATACTGTCGTTTCTGGAAGGCAACAAGTATTACCACGACGTCGCTTTTCAAATGCTGAACAACATCAAAAAACAGATGCCGGGCGCGGGTCCTTATGTCGCCTACTGGGCTAACGTGCTGTATTACGAGTTGTTCAAGCCTGTGGTTGCCTTTATTCCCAAAGAGCATTTACGCGACGTCTGCGGTCGTTTTGCGCCCAACCTGTTTGTGTTTCCGGACGAAGGGAAAAATCCCGGGGCACAAAATATTCCTCAAAACGTGTATGAGGCTGTCGACGGAGATTATTCGCGGCTTGTGGATTTTGCACAAAAACATAAAAATTTGTACTATTGAAGCCCGAATATCTTTTTTTGTGTTATTTTTATACCTGTTTTTAAAGATATAATTTTGCATGAAATATTTATTAAATATCGGTAAATCAGAAGTAACAAAGCCTTCGCCCGGATGGCGGAGACGGGTATTTTTCGCAATAATTCTGCTATTGTCATCTCCGGCAGGAGCGCAGGAGCTGTGCAAAATGCAGATTGACGAATCGAATTTGGCATTCAACAATCGCGAATCTCTGGTGTATGCTGCCTCCTATTCGTGGGGTCCCATTTTTCTGGATGTGGGCGAAGTGATTTTGAAGGCGGACAAGAGCCGGATGTTTCCGGTGGAATTTCACATAACCGCCAATGCCAAAACATACAAGTTCTATGACAAGTTTTTTAAAGTCAGAGATTTTTACGAAGCCAAATTCACCGTCCCCAATGTACGCTCGGTGTATTTTCACCGTGATATTAACGAAGGAGACTATTCCATAAAAAATACGTATAATTTCGACTGGGCAAACAACAAGGTAAATGCCGTCATAGAAAAAAGGCAAAGACCGCCCAGACAGTTCGAACTCACGCTGAACGACTGTACTTTGGACGTGATAACGTATTTCTACTATCTGAGAAATCTTGATTTCGAAGATGCCTATCCCGACAAGATTTATTCGCTGTCGATTGTCCTCGACGACGGTGTTTACAACATCAAGTGCCGTTATCTGGGAAAGGAACAAAAGAAAGTCAAGGCATTGAAAGCAACAGTCAACTGTCTCAAATTTGCCGTCGAAGTGATTGCAGGTTCCGTCTTTACGGGCGACGAAAAAATCACTCTCTGGGTATCCGACGATAAAAATCATGTGCCGCTGGAACTGGAGTCGCCCATCATTGTCGGCAAAGTCAGGGGACGGCTGCTTAGCCATGAAAATCTGAAATATCCGCTGAATATAGTGAAATAATGGAGAATTGAAAATTGAAAATTGAAAATTGAAATTCGACGAACTCGATTGCGCTATCTTTCCGATTCATTTTCAATTTTCAATTTTCATCTGTTTATATTTTTCATCTGTTTATATTTTTTATTTTGTTAGTATGCAATATCATACAACACATGATATATACTTCTCACGACATGATTTTGTGCATCGGTAAAATTGACCCGAACCTGCGTCTTAGGATTTGTTCACAAACAAACGATACATTGGTGGAAAAACAAACACATTCCGTCCCTGACGGGACGGTTGTTTGTGACTGACGCTGTTTTCTACCAACATTCTGTCCCTGAC
>JAISSE010000058.1 GCA_031273285.1 Prevotellaceae bacterium | reverse complement strand
GTGTAGATATGATCCAAATCTCCGATTTCGACTATTTTGGAGGTCGCGTGCCTTTCGAAAGCCATCCGCGCATCCGTTTCGGACATGCCGGAGCCGTTGTCGATTACCTGTACCAGAGTTCGTCCCGCATCCTTTATTATCAGATTTATCTGCGAAGAACCCGCATCAACGGCATTCTCCATCAATTCCTTGACGACCGAAGCCGGTCGCTGTACCACTTCGCCTGCGGCTATTTGATTCGCCACATTTTCGGGGAGCAATTTAATCATTCGCTGTATTCGTTGTATTCGATATATTCACTGTCGGTTTGCTGTCTGTCGCCCGAAAACATGTAGGGATATATTCGCACTATGTAGAAAAACATTATGCAGAGTAACAGTATGGTACCTAATATTATATACGACCTTATCCTGTTGCCGTAACCGGCTTTGATGCCGCCTTTCCCGTTCTGCTGATATTCCCTGCGGAAACTGCCCTTGATGTTCGGAACATAGGGTTTGCCGTCGGAAGTGTTGTTATTGATACCCAACTCTTCCCGAATCCGTTTCAACCGTTCTTCCCTTTCCTCCCTTGCGGGACTCCAAATTCTTGGCGTATACTCAAACCGCTTGTGTTTAGGTATTTTTAAAAAAGAAAATCTGAATGCCATTGTCTTTGTCTTAAAAAATTAAAGGCATAAAATTAAACATTTTTCATGAAACAGAAATATTTTTTATTTCAATCCCGATAAAAAGTAACCGGTCAAGCGGTTATACGGTGATTGCATCC
The DNA here is from genome assembly GCA_031273285.1 of Prevotellaceae bacterium. Classification (GTDB taxonomy): domain Bacteria; phylum Bacteroidota; class Bacteroidia; order Bacteroidales; family UBA932; genus JAIRLF01. The sequence continues at coordinate 8,278 of JAISSE010000058.1, read as the reverse complement.
CGATGCCCGGAATTAAAAGCATCCTCAAACAGGTTTGTCGCATAAAAAAACCGCCTCTTTCGAGGACGGTCTTCTTTATTAACAGAAAATCTGATGTATGATTAAGCAACAATCTTTTACGATTGCGCCACAACAGATACATACGACTTGGAATTGGCTTTCCTGTTGAAAACCACCACTCCGTCAATGAGAGCATACAAGGTATGGTCTTTGCCTATACCTACATTTTTGCCGGGGAAATGAACAGTCCCTCTCTGGCGAATCAATATGTTGCCCGCCTTAGCGCTTTGCCCTCCAAAAATCTTCACACCCAATCGTTTACTGTGTGATTCGCGTCCGTTCTTCGAACTGCCGACTCCTTTCTTGTGTGCCATTTTACTGTTTCTCCAAAATTAATTATGCAATACTTTCTATCTGGATTTGAGTAAAAAACTGGCGATGCCCGTTTTTCACCTTGTATCCTTTTCTGCGTTTCTTCTTGAAAACAATGACTTTCTCGCCTTTTACATGTTTCAATACTTTTGCAGTTACAGTGGCATCTTTAACCGTAGGTGTGCCGACTTGTACCTTACCGTCATCATCTATAAGCAGTACTTTCCCGAAGCTCACGGAGTCGCCTTCGGCTTGCTCCAGACGGTGTACGAAAAGCTTCTGTTCTTTTGCAACTTTGAATTGCTGTCCTGCTATTTCTACAATTGCGTACATCAATGTGTTTTTAATTTAATTTATAAAATTTCAGGGCGCAAAGATAAGCATATTATTTTACATTGCAAATATTTTTGTTTCGCGGTCGAACCGCAAAACGGATTTTGAGCGGTCAAAATCCGGTATATATCTGAATACATGCATTGTAAAATGTTTGCCTCAGCGCTGTCGGATTAATCGAAATACGGAAAAATTTGTCGAAAAAACAGTAAAAATCCGTCCGATTCGGCTCCTTTTCGACCGATTTATTGCTTTTTGCACGATAAATAAAAAAAAATTATTACTTTCGCACGATTTTTAATACTGTCAAAATGAGCCGAATCGTAGTGCTTGGAGGAGGAGAAAGCGGCGTTGGTGCGGCGGTACTTGCTCTGTTAAAGGGATTTGATGTGTTTCTGTCGGATAACGGAAATTTATCTGCCGAAAGTAAATTCTGTCTGAAAAAATACGGAATACCGTTCGAAGAGGGGGGACATACCCCCGAACTGATTCTCAACGCGGACGAAATAATCAAAAGCCCCGGAATCCCCGAAATTGTTCCGGTCATGAGAACAATTCGTTCGCAGGGCATACACGTCATTTCGGAAATTGAATTTGCCGGACGCTATTGCAATGCCAAAAAGATTTGTATCACAGGAAGTAACGGAAAGACAACGACCGCGTCGCTTATCTACTTTCTTCTGAAAAATGCAGGACTGAATGTGGGACTGGCGGGCAATATCGGTAAAAGCTATGCCTATCAGGTTGTTACCGAAAATTTCGATTATTATGTGCTGGAACTTAGCAGTTTTCAATTGGACGACATGTACGATTTTAAAGCGGATATCGCCGTGCTGCTCAACATAACTCCCGACCATCTCGACCGTTACGAGTATAATTTTCAGAACTATATCAACTCAAAATTCAAGATAACCCAAAACATGCGAAAAGAAGACTGTTTCATCTTTTGTTCGGATGACGAGATTACAATGGGAAATCTTAAAAAAATTATCCTGAAAGCCAAGACATTGCCCATATCTCAAACGAAACTGATTGAGAAAAACGGAGCGTATATCGTCGAAGACAAACTTGTTGCCAGCTACGACAATTCCGAATTTGAGATGCTTGTCAACGAACTGTCGCTCAGCGGCAGACACAATGTTTACAATTCGATGGCAACCGCCATAGCCGGAAAAATACTGGATATACACAACTCCGTCATTCGCGACAGTCTCATGGGTTTCAAGGGGATAGAACATCGTTTGGAAAGAGTGAAAAAAGTACGCGGAATCGAGTTTATAAACGACTCGAAAGCCACAAATGTCAATTCGGCATGGTACGCGCTGGAAAGCATGCAGGGACCAACCGTCTGGATTGTCGGAGGAACGGACAAGGGCAACGACTATTCGTCGCTTTATGAGCTTGTGAAAGAAAAAGTTAAAGCAATCGTATGCCTTGGAGTCGATAACAGGAAAATACTCGATAATTTCGGGAATCTGACTCCCGTTATCGTGGAAACCCGCTCGGCAAAAGAAGCTGTGGAAAAGGCTTTTGAAATCGGAGAATCGGGCGATACGGTGTTGCTGTCGCCGGCATGTGCAAGTTTTGATTTGTTTGAAAACTACGAAGACCGGGGCAGACAATTCAAACAGGCGGTGGAAGAATTAATTACGAATTAGAAATTAAAAATTACGGACAGTACGGACAGTTTCAAAGCCCCGTTATCCTTTTGATTTCATTGAGTTTGTTCAATGCATCCACAGGCGTGAGGTTGTTAATGTCTATTTTCTTCAATTTGTCTCTTATATCTTTCAGAACGGGGTCATCCAGCTGAAATATACTCAACTGATAGCCTTCTCTTCGGGCAGCCAGGTCGGCAACGGGCTTTTCCAGCGAATTATGAGATTTTTCCAACTCCTTGAGTATCTCTCCGGCGCGTGTTACAACACTTTTGGGCATACCCGCCATCCGGGCGACATGTATTCCGAAACTGTGCGCCACACCTCCCGGCATAAGTTTACGAAGGAATATCACCTTGCTGTTCAATTCTTTCACCGTAACATTATAGTTTTTTATCCTTGCAAAAGAATTTTCCATTTCGTTCAGTTCATGATAATGTGTGGCAAACAGCGTTTTAGCCTTTGCCGTGGGGTGTTCGTGAATATACTCGACCAAAGCCCATGCAATCGAAATACCGTCGTAAGTGCTTGTTCCTCTTCCTATTTCGTCCAGCAATATCAGGCTTCTGTCCGACAGATTGTTCAGAATACTTGCCGCTTCGTTCATTTCCACCATGAAAGTCGATTCGCCCTGCGAAAGATTGTCCGACGCGCCCACCCGTGTAAATATCTTGTCTACAATTCCTATGGTAGCCGATTCGGCAGGAACGAAACAGCCCGTCTGCGCCAAAAGTACAATCAAAGCCGTTTGCCTTAGAATGGCGGATTTACCGGACATGTTGGGTCCTGTGATTATCATAATCTGTTGATTGTCCCGGTCTAAAAACAGGTCGTTTGCAATATAGTCTTCTCCCGGAGGCAGCAGTTTTTCCACAACGGGATGCCTTCCCTGCTTTATGTCAATCACATGCTCGTTGTTGATAACAGGTTTGCAATAGCCTGAGGTTGAGGCAAGTTCGGCAAAAGAGAGCAGGCAGTCCAACTGAGCGACGAGGGTTGCATTCAGCTGAACGGGTGCGACATAGTCCATCAATACCGTTATCAAATCGTTGTAAATTTGCTGTTCGAGGATAAGTATCTGTTCTTCGGCGCCTAATATTTTTTCTTCGTACTGTTTCAATTCTTCGGTGATATAGCGTTCCGCGCCCACCAAAGTCTGTTTCCTGATCCATTCGTGAGGCACTTTATCCTTGTGAGTATTTCGTACCTCGATGTAATATCCGAAAACATTGTTGAAATTTATTTTAAGAGAGGTTATTCCGGTATTTTCGATTTCCCGCTGCAGTATTCCGGCAAGAACTTCCTTGCTTTTTACGGAGATTTCCCGCAGATAGTCCAATTCAGTATTAACTCCCTCTGCAATAACACATCCTTTGCTTATCTGACCCGGCTCGGAGACAATCTCCTTCTCTATCTTTTCGCATATGGCGGCACAGGGATTTAACCTGTCGCCGATTTGCTGCAATATTTCATTGTCGGCGGCAAGGCAGGTATTTTTTATCGGTATGCAGGCTTGCAGAGCTATCTTCAGCTGTACCACCTCTTTAGGCGTAACTTTACCGACAGACGTCCTTGATATGATACGTTCAATATCTCCTATTTCGAATATTTTACTTCGTATAATTTCCTTTATTTCCGGATGTTGTATGAAATAGTCGACCACGTCCAGACGGTCGTTCACCGTTTTCACCTCTTTCAGCGGCAGGGCAATCCAGCGCTTCAGCAGGCGCGCTCCCATGGGAGATATTGTTTTATCCACTACACTCAGCAGTGTTTTGGCATTCTCGTTCTGCGAACCGAACAGCTCAAGATTCCGGATAGTGAATTTGTCAAGCCAGACATAGCGCTCTTCTTCGATTCTTGAGATGGATGATATGTGCGCAAGCCGGTTATGCTGAGTGAGTTCGAGATAATATAAAATAGCGCCCGCCGCTATCTGCCCGTTAATCAAACTATCGACTCCAAACCCTTTAAGCGACGTTGTCTGAAACTGCTGCAACAGTTTTTCCTTTGCGGAATCCGCAACAAAAAACCATTCATCAACTTTGTAGGTATAATATTTTTGCCCGAAATATTCATTAAATATTGATTCTTTTCCTTTCTGAAAAAGAATTTCCTTTGGCATAAAGTTACCCAGCAGTTTATCAATATAACTCGACGTTCCTTCGGCTACGTAAAATTCGCCGGTAGAAATGTCAAGAAAAGCAACGCCGATGGAAGTCTTGTCGATGTGTACGCAGGCAAGAAAATTGTTTTCCCTGTGTTCCAGAACATTGCTGTTGAAAGATACTCCGGGTGTAACCAGTTCCGTGATACCTCTTTTGACGATATTTTTGGTCAATTTCGGATCTTCCAGCTGGTCGCAGATTGCTACCCGCTGACCTGCTCTGACAAGTTTCGGAAGATACGTATCCAATGCGTGATAGGGAAAACCGGCAAGCTCGATATGTCCCGTCCCGTTCGCTCTTCTTGTCAGTGTAATACCAAGTATATCACTGGTTGTAATCGCATCTTCGCCAAAAGTTTCGTAGAAATCACCCACTCTGAAAAGCAGCAGAGCATCGGGATGTTTCGCCTTTACCCCGTAATATTGCCTCATCAGTGGGGTCTCCGCTACCCTGTTTCCCTCATTCTTCGACATTGTATTTATTTTATTTCTTAAAGATTTTCCTTTATTTTTTCTTCCAGTTTTTCCACGAACAAATCTTTGCCTACGATTTCGCAATTTCTGTTAATCAGATAATTTGCAGGCAGTTTTGTTACATTGTAGAGTTTGAGGGGATAAGTTTTCTGTCCTCTGAAATCGCAGACATTTATCCATGGTAATTTCTGAATATTAATTGTTTGCAACCAGCTATCCCTGTCTTCGTCCAAAGATATCTGATAAATTTCAAATCCTTCGGATTTATATTTCTCGTATATCGGCAACAAATCATTATTGTTCATCGCTGTAACTTTGTCTTTGGACGACCAGAAATTCAACAGTATAACCTTGCCTTTCAGGCTCAACAGCGACACTTGTTTTCCCGTTGCATCGGGCAATTTAATGTCGGGAATTGTTGCTTCCTCGGCATTATTGATTAAATTCCGGATGGCGCTTGTGTTAATCAGGCGGTTATAGTCGTCGCGCAGTTGCAGGACATAAGGCGAACGGGGGTATTTTTTTTCCAGCGAATCGGCAAGTAATCCGAAATACAATGCGTCGCTTTCTTTTCCGAAAACGCCTATCCCGTTGGGTAATATCTGATAAATAGCAGTGAAAGCCGCATACGATTTATTGTTTTTTACCACGAACTGTATCAAACTCCTTTTGTGCTTTGTAAATATGGCGGCTAACTCCCGGCTTATTCTCTGGGATTCTTCCTCGTATTCGGGCGTATTTTCAAACTTGGTCAGGACGTTGACAAGCGAATCGACGGAAATTGTTGTCTTTAACATTTTGTCATTAAGCTCTTTGAGCAACTGCGAGCCTTCCGAACCGGAAACCGTGTATGCCGCGGGATTTTTCATATCGGTTTCGATAGTTACTTTCTCGCCCGGCTCCAGCAACAGTGAGGCTAACGGTTTGTCGGATATCGACAAAGTAAAAAATATCGGAAAAGTATTTTTCTTGAAATCATACTTGAAGGAAAATTTTCCCGAAGCATCGAGCCGCACCGTGTCTATCGTTTTTTTCGGTGTCGCATTTACGGACAATTCCAATAGTTCGTTTTCGGCATTTGCGACATTACCATTTATCGTAACAGCATTGTTTCCGCACGAAACAAACAGCATCAAACCGACAAAACAGGCAAATAATAATTTTATTTTCATGTATTAATAGTTTGTATATTAAATCATTTCGACAAATGAAGTCGAAAATTTACAGTTACAAACTTAATAAAAAACATGGAACTTTCATTACGCAAACTAAAAATTCACAAATTTCGCCTGACCGGGGAATCGAAAATATGATATTTCGGACTGAAAATTGCCCTAAACTTCAAGAATTTTTGTATAATTTACAATTAACACGATGGGCTTTATCACCGAATTAATCGAATTTTATTAGCCACCGTTTCAGCGTTCGTTCGGCGGGGTCAAATTCCGCTCCGATTTTGACTGTTTTGCGTTGTCCGACGCTGTAGGGAATGAGATAGCCTTTGTCATCTATCTGTTGCAGAGCTTCTTCCGCAGTGCCGTTGCCGGTGATTTTAAATTCAAAGACATATACCGTATCCGGCAGAATTACTACGGCGTCGGCTCTGCCGCGAGCGCTACGTACCTCCGTCTGAATAAATTGTCCCATCATAGTAAATATCAGGAAAAAGACGGACTGATAATGCCGTTCGCTTTTATCGTTCAATTCGTAAGGCATATAACCGAATAAGGCGCGAATACGTTCCATAAAGGCGTCCACCTCGCCGGATCTTAATTCCCGAATAAATTCCCCCGCAGAAAAATCTCGTTGTTTCCCCTGTTTGTTGATGTAGACAGGGAGTAACTCCGCCAGAAAAGCATATTTCACTTCCTCATTGGGCAGTCCCAGAATATACTCGTCAAGTTGTTGGTCATAGCCTTTTATGGTCAGATAACCGGTTTGGTAAAGAATCGGCACGGGGTCGGTGTTGTCTGTACGATAGTCGGCAATTGAACGGGCATTAATGCGAATATCGCCGGCAAATTTCCTGATGTCAAAATCCACCTGTTTAATCAGATTGATCAGAAAAGTGGGAGTACCGGATTCAAACCAGTAATAACGAAGCGTCAGGCTAAAGAAAGTGTTCAACAGACTGAAAGGGTTATAGACACCCTCGCTGTTTTCGGAAAAATGATAACCGTTGTAACGTTTTTGCAGTTCTGCAAGCGCCGTTTCGCGGGTCATATTTCGTTTTTCGGCAAGCGCCTGGATTTCCGGCTCAAAATTATTGACTAATTCCGATTCGGAAATACCGCAGATACCCGCATATTCTTCCATTAAACTAATGTCCACAAGTTGATTCAAGTCGCTGAATACACTCACTTTCGAGAATTTGGTAACGCCTGTCAGCATCACGAAGCGCAAATATTGGTCGGAGCCTTTGAGCAGTCCATAGAAGCCCTTCAAGTTTTCACGAATAGCCTTGTTAAGTGTGGCGTCTTCCATTGTACTTATCAGAGGTTTATCGTATTCGTCGATAAGCACAACTACTCTTTTGCCGGTCTGTGTATAAACGCGGCGAATAAGTCCCGAAAAGCGCGCTTCAGCTGTTGTTTCCAAAACATTCCGTCCCCATTGTTCTTCTATTCTGCGAAGATTGGTGTCTAATGCAGATTCAAAGGATAGCATACTGTCGTATTTGCCCAAAGTAAAATCAAAATGAAATACGGGATATTCCACCCAGTCCTTTTCTAATTCCGCCAGAGCAAGTCCTTCGAAGAGTTCTTTTTTGCCGAGAAAATAGGCTTTGAGGGTCGATATCAAAAGGCTTTTGCCGAAACGGCGCGGACGACCAAGAAAATAAGGCTTCCCAATTCTTGTCAGGCGATAAATGTACTCCGTTTTGTCCACGTAAACACAATTTTCTGTACGAAGTTTTTCAAAATCCTGTATGCCCACAGGCAATTCTCTACGTTCTTTCCAATTCATAACTTTATTTTTTGGGAACAAAGGTACAAATTTTTTTTGAGAAACGGTAAATATCCCGTCCGCTCTCCACTCAGAGGCTCTCCTTTGTTTCCTATGGCTGTCATAAAAACAAAATGAACTCTCCAAAAATTGAAAATGCCGGAACAATTATCGCCGCTGCTGCGTCATCGACATTGTAGAGACACGGCGCGCCGCGTCTCTGTGGCTTTTGATTAATTTTGTCGCATGCTTATTCCGTTTCGCAAACCACTCTGAATCCTATCCTGATACAGTCCGACAGCCACCAGATGCTTTGCGGCGACTGCGG
>JAISSE010000047.1 GCA_031273285.1 Prevotellaceae bacterium | reverse complement strand
TGATTTGGCGCCGACAAAAAAATATCGCTATCTTCGATATGTCGGAAGTGTCGGAAGTTATACCAATGTGGCGGAAATAGAGTTTTACTCCAGGGAAAACGACCTGTATAACAAACTGTTCGGCAACATCATCGGAACGGAAGACTATCGCAGTGACAAGTGTACAAAGGAAGCAGCTTTCGACGGCAATATCATGACTTACTTTGCAACCGCCCTGGACAGCGGCGGATGGGTCGGACTTGATTTGGGCAAGCCGCAAAAGATAGACCGCATCTGTTATCTTTCCCGCAACGATGATAACGGTATTCGCCCGGGCGATGTTTATGAACTTTTTTACTGGGATGCCGGAAAATGGAATTCACTCGGTCGAAAAACCGCAGATGATTTTGTACTGAAATACGACAATTGTCCTGTCGGCGCCCTGTTCCTGCTCCGCAATCATACGCGCGGCGTCGAAGAGCGTATTTTTACATATGAAAACGATAAACAAGTCTGGTGGTGAAAATTTTATAAAAATTATTTTTTATAATGTACTAAAGATTTTTTGTAACTACTCAGGTACCCGGCAAGACAAAATAACGATATAATAAAACAATAGGTACCTTTGTGTTATGGAAGACATGATATTAATAAGCCGCTCGGAATATGAGCGAATGTAGATGAACGACTTGTTATATCGCGCAATATCTCTGAAACGCAATATGAGCCTTGAAGATTATCGTACTCCTCCGAAGGCGATAGCTCAACTCAACGAGGAGCCGGACAGTTTGCTGTCGGTAGATAAACCCGGTTTTCATGCCAAAGAACAGGCATTTTTGAAATACCCAAATGTCCCGCCGGACAATAATGCTTCCGAAAGAGCCATTCGCAATGTGAAGGTCAAAACCAAAGTCTCCGGAGCCTTTCGTAATAAAGACGGTAAAGTGGCTGCGCGCTTTGCTAAACTTCGCTCTATTATTGATACTGCTGTCAAAAATCAGCAGAACGTTTTTGGCGCTTTGACAAAACTTGCCGGGTGCAATATCGTTGCTGCTGAAAATACGTCCCGAGCAGTTACAAAAAAAGCACTACCTTTGCCGTCTAATTTAATGTCATAAGATTTGGTTTTTAAAGGTTATTGTAGCGCTCAAAGAGATTTGGGCGCTTTTTTTCGTGGGGACGGAAACGGGACAACCCCGCAAAAACTGAAACGCCAACCATCGCATTTATCGACAATTAGCGTTTTGCAGTGTACCCGGAGTCGGGATCGAACCGACACGGAGTTTGAATCCACTGGTGTTTGAGACCAGCGCGTCTACCAATTCCGCCATCCGGGCTTTTTTTGCGCTGCAAAAGTAGTCATTTGTTTGATTACTGCAAACATCTTTTCGACAAATTCAAATCGGATGAAGATAACGGAGTGATTATAAGTCGCATATTTTTTGTCGGCAACATCGAAAAAATGTCGGTGCAAGCGCCGAAAATCCGTTCCGAACACAAAATTAATCAGCGATTAAGAAATTATTTTGTTGCATATTTCAAAAAAAGACTAATTTTGTGCGGACTATTAAAATGTATTGTGATGAGAAAAAATATCGTATTTGTATTGATGATGGTCATATTTGCGTTCAGCGGATATGGCCGGTCGGAGAAAGTTAAGAACGTGATACTGATGATTCCCGACGGCACGTCGTGGGCAACGGTATCTTCCGCGCGCTGGTATCAGAGGTATCTGAATCCGGGTAAGCCGAATCTCCGTTTGGACCCCTATATCTGCGGGTCGGTGCTGACATATTCGTCGAATGCGCCCATTGGAGATTCGGCGCCGACGACTTCGTGTTTTATGACGGGAGTGCCGAGCCGCGCCGGTTATGTCTCGACTTATCCGCCGGCAGACCCTAAGAACGACATTGTTCCGATGGATTCGACCATGGCGTATCAGCCTTTGATGACCGTTCTGGAAGCCGGGAAGATTTTCAACAACATGGCTGCGGGGCTGGTGTTTACCTGCGAATTTCCACATGCCACGCCGGCAGACTGCGCTTCGCACAGCTACAATCGCGGCAAATATGCATGGATTGCTCCGCAGATGGCTCATAATAACATAGATGTACTGATAGGCGGTGGCACGAAACATCTGAATGACGAATGCAGGGACTATCTTTTGAAAGAAGGATACGGCGTGTATCTGAACGACATTAACGGATTTCGCTCGCACGACGGCAACAGGATGTGGAGCCTGTTTTGCGACGATGACATGCCCTACGACCTTGACCGCGACGGAAATCTGTACCCCTCGCTTGCCGAAATGACTGCCAGAGCAATCGAAAAACTGTCGAAAAACGAAAACGGATTCTTTTTGATGGTCGAAGGCAGCAAAATCGACTGGGCGGCGCACGCAAACGACCCGATAGCAATGATTACCGACATGCTCGCTTTCGACGAGGCTTTCGGCGTGGCTGTGGATTTTGCTATGAAGGACGGTGAAACGGTCGTTATAGCCGTTCCCGACCACGGAAACAGCGGAATCAGCATCGGCTCCGACCGCTGTCCCGGATATTCGACCCTGACGAAGGACGATTTGTTCAAGAATGTATCGGGATTTAAGGCTACGGCGGAAACAATAATCGAAATACTGAAAAACACCGACAAAGGCGAGATAAAAAACGTATTCAAAAAATACACGGATATAGATTTGTCCAACGAATCGCTGAATAAAATATTGTCGTCAAAAGATTACAACAAAAGCGCCCTGACAGCCGAAGAACGGATGAAAGGCACAAGTCTGAAAAAGATTATAACGGAGATACTTAACGCTCACACATGCTTCGGATTCACCACCGGAGGGCACACCGGCGAAGAAGTTTTTCTGGCGGTATATGCGCCGGAAGGCAGTATCAGACCCACAGGCTTCATCACCAACATCGACCTCAACAAATATATGACGGATATACTGAATATCAAAAATCTCAAGGAACATACCGCCGATTATTTTGCGAAACATTCCGATGTATTCAGGGATTTCAAGTGGAAAATCAATACGGACAACAAGGATTTCCCCGTGCTGGAAGTCGAAAATGCCGGTTCGAAAGACAAACTGACGGTGAAGCCCTACTCGAATATCGCCCTGCTGAACGGCAGGGAAATCAGGCTCAATTCGGTAGTGGTATATGTCGACAAGACAAACACATTTTATTTACCCAAATCGTTAAACAAAGTATTTAAATAATAATTAATTAAAAATTATACGACAATGAAAAAAGTATTTTTATTTCTCCTGATTATCACCGGATTCAGCAGTGCGTTCGGTCAGACTGCGGAAACGCCTTCCTGGGCGAAGGAAACCAAAGAACAAAAAGAAAAACGAATGGAATGGTGGACTCACGACCGTTTCGGAATGTTCATTCACTGGGGGCTTTACGCCTTGCCCGCACGTCACGAGTGGATCAGGCACAACGAAAGAATCTCGGACGCAGACTATCAGAAATATTTCGACAATTTCAATCCCGATTTGTATAACCCGAAGGAATGGGCAAAAAAGGCAAAGGAAGCCGGCATGAAATATGTCGTGCTGACAACCAAGCATCACGAAGGTTTTTGCCTGTGGGATTCGAAATACACCGATTACAAGGTAACCAACACGCCTTACGGAAAGGATTTGATTAAACCTTTTGTCGATGCTTTCAGGGCGGAAGGATTGAGAATCGGATTCTACTATTCACTGATAGACTGGCATCATCCGCATTTTACGTATGACGGTATACATCCCGGCAGACCTTCGACTCCCGAAGAACGGGCAAAGGCAAACGAAAACAGGGATATGAATATCTATCGAAAATACATGAAAGACCAGTTGACCGAACTGTTTACCCGATACGGCAGGATAGACGAGCTGTTTCTGGATTTCTCCTATCCCGACGAAAAAGGACACAAGGACTGGGATTCGGAAGGTTTGATAAAACTGATCCGTTCGCTTCAGCCTCAGATAATTATCGACGACAGAGCCGATCTGGGGAATACGGAATGGGGATGGGATTATGTTACTCCCGAACAGTCAATGCCGCGCGAATGGCCTACGGCAAACGGTAAACGGGTGCCATGGGAAACCTGCCAGACATTTTCCGGCTCGTGGGGATATTATCGCGACGAACATTCGTGGAAAAGCATACATCAACTGGTTACAATGCTTATCGAAACCGTCAGCAAGGGAGGAAACCTGCTTCTGAATGTGGGTCCTACCGCCAGAGGCACTTTCGACGACAGGGCAAACAACCGTCTCGAAGGAATTGCGGAATGGATGAAGCTGCACAGTCGCTCTATCTATGGCTGCACGCAGGCTCCGGACGAATACAAGGTTCCCGACAACTGTTTTCTGACATACAATCCCAAAACCAAACGACTGTATCTGCATGTGCTCGAATGGCCCTTCCTGTCGCTGTATTTGCCCGGATACGAAGGCAAAATCAAATACGCTCAGCTGCTGAACGATGCATCCGAAATCAGGTACCGGACACAAAAACACGACGACTCGACGCCGGGCGACGTGATATTGAGTCTTCCGACGGCGCGTCCGAATGTCGAAGTGCCTGTTATCGAACTTGTTCTTGAATAAAAACGTATCTGAATAATTAACTGTTCAATATATCGAAAAGATGAGTACGGACAACCGAACGGGTAATCAAAACAGTTCAATGTTTAAACTTGACGGAAAGAATTATCTCTTTGCCTTCATACTGATTACATCGCTTTTTGCCTTGTGGGGTTTTGCCAACGACATCACCAATCCGATGGTGGCGGCGTTCAGAAAAATCCTGCTGATATCCAATTTCGAGAGTTCGCTGGTGCAGTTCGCCTTTTACGGTGGATATTGCCTTATGGCTATTCCGGCAGCGCTCTTTATCAGGAAATTTAACTACAAAAACGGAATCCTTGTAGGACTGTTTCTGTATGCGGGAGGATGCCTCATGTTTATTCCCGCAGGCAACGCCATGGCTTTCTGGATGTTTCTGATTGCCTATTTCGTAATGACCTGCGGACTGTCGTTTCTCGAGACCACTTCCAACCCCTACATACTGTCATTAGGTCCGAAACAGAGCGCCACGCGGCGACTGAACTTTGCGCAGGCATTCAATCCCATAGGCTCGCTGACGGGAATGCTGATTGCAAAAGAGTTTATCCTCAAATATCTGAAGGTAAAACCCATGACCGAAGCCGAGCTGTCCGCATTGCGCGATAACGACCCCGAGGCTTTTGCAAACATTCAGCAAGCCGATTTGGACACCGTCAGCGGACCGTATCTGATGCTCGGCGCTGTCGTACTGCTGTTTTTCATCATCTTTTTAGCGGTGCGACTGCCCCGCATGGTGGCTCCGGATACAGGCGTTTTGTCTGTCCGCGAAACACTGAAAAAACTGTTCAAAAACAAAATATATGTATGGTCGGTCGTTGCGCAGTGCTTTTATGTAGGCGTGCAAATCATGGTCTGGACATTTATCATCCAGTATGCGGAAAGAGAATTAAAGATGGAATACGACACCGCGCAGGGATACAACATGATAGCCATGGCGATATTCGTTTCGAGCAGGTTTGTCTGTACGTTTCTGTTGAAATACATCAAACCGAGCGTGTTGCTGACAACGCTTGCCGTCGGCGGCATGGCGTTTACCCTGGGCGCGATTTTCATTCACGGCATGACCGGACTGTACTGCATAATTGCGATTTCCGCCTGCATGTCGCTGATGTTCCCCACAATATACGGTATTGCGCTGAACGGTATGGGCGACGAAGCCAAACTGGCGTCGGCGGGACTGATTCTTGCCATTGGCGGCGGAAGTATTTTCCCGCCGTTGCAGGGTCTGCTGATCGACAAGGCGAACTGGTTCGGCGGGCTTTCATCGGTACGCATTTCGTTTGTCCTGCCTCTGATTTGTTTCCTTTTCATCGCCTGGTTCGGATACCGGGTGCATCGCAACAGAAAAGTCATGTAAAGTAGAACAGTTTAAAACATAAACAAATGGAAAGTTTGTCAAACCTCCGCCCACAGGCTGTATTTTATTATTTCGACGAGATTTGCAAAATTCCGCGACCTTCGAAAAAAGAGGAGAAAATCGTGGAATATCTGATTGATTTTGCAAAAAAACATTCACTGGAATATAAAAAGGACGGGGCGGGCAATATGGTGATATTCAAGCCGGCAACAAAAGGCATGGAAAACATCAAAACCGCAGTGCTGCAAAGTCATGTCGATATGGTAATAGAAAAAAATCAGGGTGTTGCCCACGATTTCGATAACGACCCGATTGCCGCGTATGTCGAGGACGGATGGGTGAAAGCCCGCGGAACAACTTTGGGGGCGGACTGCGGAATCGGAATGGCTGCCGCGCTGGCGATACTTGCGAGCAAGGATATCGGGCACGGACCGCTGGAATGTCTTTTTACCGTCGACGAAGAAACAGGGCTGACGGGAGCAAAAGCCCTGCCGAAAGATTTCTTTTCGGGCAAAATACTCATAAATCTTGATTCCGAAGACGAGGGCGAACTGTTTATCGGCTGCGCCGGCGGTATAGATACGACGATACGACTGATTTATACCGTCGAACCCGTCCCTTCCGACTATGTTGCCTTCAAACTGTCGATTACCGGGCTTTCGGGCGGTCATTCGGGCGACGATATAAACAAGGGCAGACCCAATGCGATCAAACTTCTGAACCGCTTTCTGTGGCGGATGTCGTTGAAATACGATTTCCGGATTAGCGTCTACAACGGCGGAAATCTCAGAAACGCCATTCCGAGGGAAGCGTTTGCAATACTTTGCGTAAGCAGTGAGCTGGCGTCGAAAATCTCGAAAAATTTCGCCATCTTCAAAAAACATCTTGAGGACGAATACCGCCATGTCGAACAGAAAATGCTGGTCGAATTTATCCGTGTCGAACTGCCCCATAACGTCATTGACGAGCTAAGCCAGCTGGAACTTTTGGCTGCCATACAGGCATGCCCGTCGGGAGTTATTGCCATGAGTTCCAAAATCAACGGTCTGGTCGAGACATCCACAAATCTGGCGTCGGTGAAATTCGTGCATGGACGCGAAGTCCTGATTACCACAAGCCAGCGCAGTTCGATAAAAAGCAAACTTTACGATGCCGTCGAT